>DATLOS010000437.1:0-3153 GCA_035536155.1 Elusimicrobiota bacterium | reverse complement strand
CGACCACTTCCGAGGACTCGCCGCTTCCGCCGGGCCGGGAGCTGGCCGATGCCCTGCGCTGGATACGGGGGAGCACGCCGCGCGGGAGCCGGGTGCTGGCGAGCCCCTTCATCGAGACTTTCTATCAGGAGGCGGAGCGCGCCCAGCTCGTGAGCTTCAAGTACATCCCCCAGTCCGAAGGAGACATGCTCCAGTGGTACGAGCGCCTGAAGGCCTGCAACGGCGGACGCGACCCGCGCTCGGCCGGCTTCGCCTCCCGCGGCGAGGTCGAGGCCAGCTTCTACGGCTTGAGCGAGGACGAGCTCCGCGCGCTGGCCAAGCGCTACGGGATGAGCTACTACCTGGGCCGGCAAGACCATCCGAAGAGCCTCCCGGCGCTCTACTCGAACGCGGAGTACGCGCTCTACGCCCTTTAGGGGCGGCGATAGATGGTCGCGATCTCGCCGCCGGAACGCGTGATCTCGAGGGCGCGCTCCAGGCGGCCCGCTCGTACGTTGCCTTCCAGCACGCGCTGCTCCTCGCGGTACCAGCTGAAAGGGACGAAGACGAGGTAGGTGTTGGGCGGCAAAGTCGCGGGCGCCTCCTTGGAGAAGTCCTTGTAGCGGATGCGCAGGTCGCGTCGGCTCACGGAGTAGCGCAGCAGGCCCTTGAAGCGCTCCGGGATGGCGGCGTCGTAAGCTTCCCAGACCTCGGCGTCCGGCGCCGCGTTGGCGTCCAGCCACCTTCCTGCCTCGCGGTAGCTGTTGAGCCAGTAGTCGAAGCTCCAGGGGATGCCCTTGGCCTGGGCGACCCCGAGGCCGCCGGCGAGGAAGTTGTAGTAGAGGGTCTGATAGGGGTGGGTCGCGCTCAGGGCGCAGACGTTGGCGGCGACGAGGCCCAGCCCGGCCGCGAGCCGCAGCGCGCGCAGCTGCTTGGGCGCTCGCCTCGCCGCCGCCTCGGCCAGCTGGAACGCGCCGCGCGCGGCGAGGATCGCCAGGGGGACGCAGGCGACCAGGACCAGCCGCAGGCCGGGGAAGTACGGGTACACGCCCGGCAGGCAGGGCAAGAGCATGGGGAGGAAAAACCAGGAGATGAGCAGCGCGTCCTGCGGGTCCTTTCGGGCGCGGCGCAGCGAGGTCCAGGTCCCT
This sequence comes from Elusimicrobiota bacterium, assembly GCA_035536155.1. GTDB lineage: Bacteria > Elusimicrobiota > Elusimicrobia > UBA1565 > UBA1565 > DATLOS01. The sequence goes on along the minus strand of DATLOS010000437.1, from coordinate 2,026 downwards.
GCGGCGGCGCAGGCGAGCATCCATAGCGGGCACTTCCACGCCAGCTGCTGGAAGGAGGCCAAGTTCCAGCCGCCTTTCGGGTTCACGGAGACGGCCGAGGCGTGGCCGAACCACGAGGCGAGGAGGGCGCGCTTGTCCGGGGTCGCCCACCAGGCGGGGGCGTAGAAAGCGAGAACGAGGCCCAGCGTCAGCGCGCCGCCGGCGGCCGTGCCGAGCGGCTTGCGGTCGCGCCGCGCGAGCAGGATCGCCGGGACCAGCAAGGCGTACATCTTGACGCAGAGAGCGGCGCCCAGGAGGGCGTGGAAGACGTAGAGGTCGCGGCGGGTCCTGCGCTCCGCGCCCTTCATCACGGCAAGGGAGAAGAGGACCACCAACGGGACGTCCTTGAGGTTGTTGAACGAGAAGCCGAAGTACTCCGGGAAGCTCAGCAGGGCGAGCGCGGCGAGAAGGGCGGTCCAGCCGCCCCAATGGCGGCGCGCGAAGAGGAAAAGGAAGACCGCGAAGGCGGCGTTGAGGGGGATCAGGAGGGCGTGCCGGGCGGACACCGGGTCGAGCAGGCCGAGGCGGTCGCTGAAAATAGCCCGCGAGAGCTCGGCCAGCATGAACACCGGCGCCCCGTGCAGCTGCTCGCGCGCCGTCGCGGGGTCGGGCGTGCGGCCCAGCAGGACGCCCAGGTTCGCCCGCCCTTCCGCCCAGTTCTTGGGGGCGTCGATGTTGGGCCCGTAGTCGCCGAGGACTCGGGCGCCCGCCAGGACGAAGAGGAGCAGCGCGGCGGCCAGGAGCGCCGCCGGCCCGTCAGGCGGTCTTCTTCTTGAGGACGAAGTGGAGGTTGCGCGCATAGATGAACATGCCGGTGCTCTGGCCGATGATGAAGACGGGGTCGCCCTTGTGGATGGAGTAGGCGAGCAGGCCCAGGCAGCCCGCCATGCTCAAGTACCAGAACGACACGGGGATCACGCTCTCCTTGCGCGCCTCGCTGGCCAGCCACTGCACGAGGAAGCGCAGGAAGAAGCAGAGCTGCGCGATCATCCCCAGCGCCATCCAGAGGGGGTCGTTGGTGTGGAGCAGGGCCGTCATGTCCGGATCACCTCCTTGATCCGCGGGCTCGGAGCCCGCGGCATGGGCTGGGAAGGATCGAGGCGAAGGACCCGGAAGAGGTCCGCGGTCCCCTCGATCAGGCGGTCCCAGAAGCCGTACTTGCTCACCCCGAAGCGCCGCGGGTGGTGGCGGACCCGGACCTCGGCGATGCGCGAGCCGTAGCGCGCGGCCAGCGCCACGAACATGCGCTGGTAGCCGCCGGTCAGGTAGATCTTCTCGAGGGCCTCGCGCCGGAGGACGCGCAGGGCGCAGCCCACGTCGTGGACGGTCTCGCCCGTCAGGCGCCGGCGGATCGCGTTCGCGGCGCGCGAGGCCCAGCGCTTGGAGGCGGGGTCCTGGCGGGCGTGGCGCCAGCCGCAGACGACGTCGAAGCCCTCCGCGAGCTTGGCCAGGAGCTCCGGGATATCCGCGGGATCGTTCTGGCCGTCGCCGTCCAAGGTGATGAGGACGGGCGCCCGCGCGGCGTCGTAGCCCGCCTGGAGCGCGGCCGACTTCCCCTGCCGCCCGTCGAGACGGATGAGAACGCCCGGGGAGGGGAGCTCGGGAGCGTCGCTCAGGGCCCGCGCGGTGCCGTCCGTGGAGCCGTCGTCGACGATGATGGTCTCGTACGGACGGCCGAGGGCGTCCATCACGTCCCGCAGCGAGCGCAGGAGGGGGACGATCGACTCGGCCTCGTCGTGCACCGGGATGACGACGGAGTAAGCGGGCGTCACCTTGTCCTCGCGCGGTAGAGCCGGTAGAACTTGCCGTCGAAAACGAGGGGCATGGCCAGGCGCGGGCTCTCGCTGGAGGCCAAGACGTAGTCCGCGGGGTACTTGGCCAGGAGCGCCGCGAAGTCCGCGTCGGTGAAGGCCTCGTAGGTCCGTCCCATGGTCAGGGCGAAGTCCGTCATCTGCCGCTGGCCGGGAGACCACAGCACGGGGTGCCA
>DATLOS010000436.1:0-2773 GCA_035536155.1 Elusimicrobiota bacterium | reverse complement strand
TCGCCAAAATGACCGTGCCCGGCGCGCCGGGCCGGAAGGTGTTGAGCACCCGGATGGGGATGCCCTTGCGCACGGCGGGGAGCAAGGTCGCGGGGTGGAGGACCCGCCCGCCGTAGTAGGCGAGCTCGCTGGCCTCCGCGAAGCTCAAGCGCTTCAAGGAGCGCGCGCCGCCCACCAGGGCGGGATCGGCCGTCATCACGCCGTCGACGTCGGTCCAGATCTCGACCTCTTCCGCGCCGAGGGCGGCGCCGAGGATGGTCGCGGTGTAATCGCTGCCGTTGCGCCCCAGCGTCGTCACCTCGCCGCCCTTGGTCTTGCCGATGTAGCCGGTGACGACGGCGAGCTCCTTGGGCTTGCCCAACGCCTTGCGGATGGCGGCGTCCGCCTCGGGCAGCGGGCGGGCCGCGCCGAACCGGTCGTCGGTGAGCATCCCCGCGTCGAACGCGTCGTGGGCGCGCGCCGCGATCCCGGCCTTGGCGAAGGCGGCGGCGATGATCCGGGCCGAAAGCCGCTCCCCGAAGGAGACCATCGCGTCCCAAGAGCGGGGCGAGAGCTCCCGGACCATGGCGACGCCCTTCGCCAGGGCCTCGAGCTCGGCCAGCTCGCGCTCGACGATCCTCGGCTCGAGCCCCAGGTCCGCGACGGCCTTGAGATGCTCCTGCCGGATCGCCCCGAGGCGGTAGGCGCTGCCGCGGGCCAAGTCCTGGCCCAGAGCTATGAGCGCGTCGGTGGTGCCGCGCATGGCGCTCACCACGACGACGGGCTTGCGCGCCAGGCGGCCGCGCACGATCTCGATGACGCGGCGGATGGGCTCGGCCCCGCGGACCGAGGAGCCGCCGAACTTCATGACGATCACGCCGGGGCCTCGACCGACGCGACGGCGTGGCAGGCCATGGCCTCGCCCCGCCCGATCTCGCCCAGCTTCTCGTTGGACTTGGCCTTGAAGTTGACGCGCGCGGGCTCGAGCCCGAAGGAATCGGCCAGCCCCGCCGCGAGGCGGGCGTAGTGGGGGCGCAGCTTGGGCTCCTCGCTGATCACGGTCGCATCGAGGCTGAGGATCTCGCCGCCGCGCTCGCGCAGGATCTCGAGCACGCGCGCCGCGATCAGCCGGCTCGCCACTCCCTTGTGACGCGGGTCCTCGGGCGGGAACATCATCCCGATCTCCCCGGCCCCGAGCGCTCCGAGCACCGCGTCCGCTGCCGCGTGGAGGACGACGTCCCCGTCGGAGTGGCCGAGGAGGCCCTTGGGATGCTCGAGCTTGACCCCGGCGAGCCAGAGCTCGCGGCCCTCCACCAGGCGGTGGACGTCGTAGCCGAAGCCCGCGCGCACGATGCGCCGCCCGCCCGCGCGGGAGCGAAGCAGGGCCTCGGCGACCGCGAGGTCCTCGGGCGTCGTGACCTTCAAATTCTCGTAGCTGGAGGGCACCAGGCGCACGCGCGTGCCGGCGCGTTCCACCACCTGCGATTCGTCGCTGGCGTCCTCGTCTCCCGCGTGCGCGCCGAGCGCCGCCGCCAGGACGTCGCGCCGGTACGCCTGCGGCGTCTGCGCCTGCCAGAAATCCGAGCGATTCGGAGTCCGCGCGACCCAGGCCTTGTCGGGCGACTCCTTGAGCGTGTCCTTGCAGGGCACCGCGGCGACGGCGGCCCCGTGCTCGGCGGCCGCGGCGAAGACGGCGCGGGCGGTCTCCGCGCTCAACAGCGGCCGCGCGCCGTCGTGAACCGCCACCACGTCGGTCTTGGCGCCGAGGAGGGCGACTCCGTTCTTGACCGACTGCAGGCGGGTGGCCCCGCCCGCGCCGACGCGGACCTTCCCGCCGGAAAGCCGCGCGCCGTGCAGGGCGACGTTCTCCGGGGTCATCACCAGCGCGATCTCGGCGACCTCGGGCATGGACTTAAATAGCTCCAGGCACCACTCCACCACCGGACGCCCCGCCAGCGGGAGGAACTGCTTGGGGCGGCCCATGCGCGTCCCGGAGCCCGCGGCCACGACCACTACGGAAGCGCGCATCAGCGCTCGGCCTTGAACTTGGTGAAGATCATGCGGCCGGCCGAGGTCTGGAGGATGGAGGCCACCTGGCAGTCCACGCGCTTGCCGATGTGGCGCTTGCCGTCCTCGACGACCACCATGGTGCCGTCGTCGAGGTAGCCCACACCTTGCTCCCGCTCCTTGCCCTCCTTCATGACGAAGATGGTCATGGTCTCGCCGGGAAGGACGACCGGCTTGAGCGCGGTGGTCAGGTCGTTGACGTTGAGGCAGACGACCCCTTCCAGCGCCGCGACCTTGTTGAGATTGAAGTCCGTGGTCACGACCTTGGCGCCGAGCTCGCGGGCCAGCCGGACCACCTTGGCGTCGACGCCCTCGATCTCGGGGATGTCGCGGTCCAGGATCTTCACCGGGACCGTCTCCCCCTCCTGCAGGCGAGCCAGCATGTCGAGGCCCCGCCGGCCGCGCGCCCGCCGCATCCCGTCCGGCGAGTCGGCCAGGTGCTGAAGCTCGCCCAAGATGAAGCGCGGCACGAGGACCTGCCCCGACAGGAAGCGCGTCTCGCAGATGTCGACCACGCGGCCGTCGATGATCGCGCTGGTGTCGAGCACCTTGAAGTCGGCGCCCCTCTTCTTGGCCGAGGCGAGGATGTCCTTGTCCAGCGTGTCGAGCTCCGGAAACTTGCGGATGAAGACGATGGCGCCGAGGATGGCCATGGCGAAGTTGCGCAGCATCTCGTACTTATCCCAAACGCGGTAGAGGTCGTCGCGGTGCATCTGGAAGACGGTAT
>DATLOS010000435.1:0-4847 GCA_035536155.1 Elusimicrobiota bacterium | reverse complement strand
CTCGCCGAACGCGCCCCCGGGATTTCCCACGCTGGCCTCGCGGGACTTCTGGAGCCTGGGCGCGTCCTTGCTGGCGCGCCGGGCCGGCGCCGAGGCCGGGCTCCTGCCGGTGCTGGGGATCTCGGTGCGCACCACGGGGGATTTCAACGAGGCCATGGTCCGGGACTGGTTTCCCTGGGAGGACTCGGCGGTCGTCTTCGAGCTCTCCGGCGCCGACCTCCTCGAGCTCCTGCGCTCCGTCCACGACCAGGCCGCCGCGGAGAAGGCCGAGCAGCCCATCCCCGGCCGCCAGCTCCGCCTGGCCGCGGGGGGACTGGGCGACAGCGACACCGTCCACGGCGTGCCCATCGAGCCGGCGCTGACGTACCGCGTGGCGGCCAGCGAGCTCCTGCTCGCCAACGTCGAGGGGCATCCCGCCCTGGGCCGCGCCCGCAACGTGACCCCCTTGGGCGACCTGCGCGAGATCGTCCTCTCCGAGCTCCGGAGCCTGGCCGACTCCCGCCCCGGCCCCGAGCGCTACGCCCGCCTCATGGGCGGCGCGCCCGTCGCGGAGACCCCTCTCTGGAAGGTGAACTTCCGGGACATCTCCATCAACGCGTCCAACACCAAGGTCCTCAAGGACAGCGCCTTCTCCCGGGTGCCGAACTCGCGCGTGCAGGGCTTCGACCAGCAGCTCATCGGCATGACGGCGAAGATCGACGCGGACTACCTCCTGCGCGACTTCAAGTGGTCCAACGGCTTCGTGCTCGAGTACAGCCAGGCGCGCTTGAGCCCGCCCGACCAGCCCCGCGTCATCAACACGCCCAACAACCGCCTCTCCTTCCTCACGACCGCGACGCGGAGGGTGGGCTCCTTCCCCGTGCACTGGCTGGCGCGCTCCTACGGTCCCTCGCTGGGCTTCCAGTATGAAGGCGAGGTGGAGAAGAACCCCGGCCTCAAGCGCAAGCACATCTTCTACGCCTACCCGGGCGTCGAGTTCTTCGGCGGCGACGTCATGAAGACCGTCGAGCTCTCCGCCAACTTCAAGCGCGACTACTCCCGCGACGTGCCCAACAACCAGTACGGTCTCCGGGCCCGGGCGCTGGGAAGCCTGCCGATCCACAAGGGGCTCATGACGCTCAACGGCGAGACCTGGGTCAACTACTTCGTCCGCTCCCGCACCGACACGGACCAGGACCTCGGGCTCGAGGGCGACGCCAACTTCAAGCTGCAGATCCCGATCTACCAGCACCTGACGCTGGCGCCCTTCATAGACTTCTACTACTTCCGCCTGAAGGTCCGGCCCTTGAGCGGCTACAGCGCCATCACCGGCCTCTCGCTCGGCTTCTCCCGTCTCTGGAAGCCGCAGTACGAGAAGTTCTGATCAGCGCTCGGGCAGGTCCTTTCTCAGACCCTCGACGAGGGCTATCGCCTCGCGCAGCCGGCGCGCCCGGTCCGAGCCCATGAGCATGCGAGAACCCCCGTGGTCCCAGGCGTAGCCCTTCTTCTCCAGGTCCCTTAGGAAGGCGAGCAGGGCGTCCACGCGGGCGCGGTCGTACTCCTGGTAAAAGCTGGTCTCCGCGCGGACGTAGGGGGAATAGTCCTGCGGCGCGGGCGCCAGCTTCTCGTCGCGCAGGACGCGGATGAGCCCGTGGCCCCAAAGGGCGTCGTCGAGGGCGACCAGCTCGCGGTTGATCGCCGCGGCGGCCTTCTCCGCGGGGCCGTCGCCCTGCGCCATGCCGGCTTTTAGTCCGATGCGGGCCAAGCGGGCTATCGGCTCCGCCCGGGCTTCGTCCGCCTGCGCGCGGACCAGGGCGCGCAGCTCGTCCAATTGGGCTCGGGTGTAGCGCTGCAGGCGCTCATGCGACGCCGGTCCGTTGCGCAGCCTGGCCTCCATCATCTTCTGGATCCAGGCGTCGCCGAAGGCGCGCTCCAGGTCCCCTACCAGGTCGTTGACGGCGTCGTTAACCTTGGTCAAGGCTAGCTCGCGCAGGAAGCGGCCCTTGCCGGAACGCGCGTCCAGAGCTCTTTCCAGGGCGCTCCACGCCTGATCCCCGAGACCGGCGCTCTCGAGACGCCGGAAGCCGTCGCGCCACAGGCTGTCCACCTCGTTTTCCCGGAGCGCGGGGTCCCAGGTCCCGGCCATGCGGCGGTTCAAGTACTCCCATGCGAAGAGCTGGACGCGGCCCTCGTCGCGGCCGGCCGCGTCGACGCCCGCCTTGAGACGCGCCAGCATCGCGTCGTCGCTCGCCGACGCGTCGAGGCGCCGGGTCAGCTCCGCTTGGTCGGAGGAGGAAAGCCGGCGCAGCAGCGCCCCGATGGAGCGGCGGTCGGCCGTCCCGGGGAAGTGCCGCTCCTGCGCCCGGTCCACGACCTCCACCGCATCGGCGAGGCTCAGCCGCGTTCCCCAATCGAGCGGCTCGCGGTGCCCCAGCCGATCCCAGCCCAGGCCCGCGTCCTGGAACTCCTCGAGGAACTCGCGCAGGGCGTTGAGATCGCGCGCCTCGTAGCGCTCCAGCCAGGCGTCCTGGCGCGCCTCGACGAGGCCCCTTTGGCGAAGGAGGTCGTAGAAGCGGAACTTGAGGGAGATCGCCGCTCCGTTGAGGGCGTCGCGGACGTCCTCGGCCGCCTGCTCGCCGAGGGAGGAGCCGTCCGGAAGCCCCGCGGCCTCCCAGGCCGCGAGAACCGCGTCGACGCGGGCCACCGCCCGGCTCCGGAGCGCCCGAGCCTTCTCGCCGCCCCCGTGCGCCGCCACGGCCTCGCGCAGGTCGCGCAGGTGACGCGCCTTGAGGTCCGCGCGCAGCGAGCCGTACCTCATCGCCCCGCTGGCGCTCATTCCCTTGTCGAAAGCCGCCAGCTCCGCCGACGTGAGCTCGAGCCGGTATTCGTTGAGGAGCGGGCTCACCTGCTGGTCGATCTGCCCCCGGATGAGCTCGACAAGGGCCGGATGAAGCGGCCCGGAGCGGGGCTCGCGCAGGGCCGCGGCAAGGACGGCCCAGGCCTCGGGCGCGCGCCCGCTTCGCGAGGCCTCGCTCATCGCCTCGTTGAGAACCGAGAAGGCGCCCCGGACGTCCAGCTTCGCCGCTTCGGGGCCGCTCAGCCGGCGCGCGAGACATCCCAGTACCCGGACCTGGACCGGACCGGGCGACGACGACGGGAACGCGTCTCTCAGCCGCAGGAGGAAGAAGTCCTTGACCCGCTCCGACGACCAAATTCGGAGCAGGCGCTCCTCGGCCCGCGCGACGGCGCGCGCGTCGCCGCGCCCCGCCGCCGCCGTCAGGTCGCGCGAGATCTCCGCGAAAGCGGCTCCCGGCGGCTCCGGCGCCCCTTCGGGAAAGTGCTTCGCCCGGGCCGCGAAGACGGCGTCCGCGGCCGTGAGCAAGGTCCCTCCGCGCTCCCAGAGGTGCACCGCCTTGTCCGCGGGGTCCGCCGCCGAGGCCAGCCCCGCGGCCGCGTAGTCCTCCAGGAAGAGCCGCAGGGCGTCGAGCTCCCCGGCGGAATAGCTTTGGCTCAGAGCGCGCTCCCCCAGCGGCGCGACCGCCGGCCCGCTCAGCCCGGCCTTGCGCAAGGCCGCGAGGAGGTCTCCTCTCGAGGGGATCACGCCCTGCCGCCTGTCGAGCTTGACGTCGGCGGCCAGCAGCGCGGCGTTGACCTCCGACGCGGCCAGGTCCCCCGGCCGGTCTCCGGGCGCGATTTTCGCCGCGGGCGCCATCGCGAGGAAGCCGTCGAGGAGTGCGTCGGCCTCCTTCAGGAAAGCCGCGTCCTTCTTCGCCTCCGGCGCCAGCGCCGCCGCGCGCGCGCGCAGCGCCTGGCGCAGGGTCTCCAGGTGGACGCGCCGGTGCGCGGGCCGGATCATGTCGCTCCAATTGACGTGGGCCCATTGCGGGCGCTCGAGCAGGACGCCGCGCTCTCTGAGCTCCCGCTCCAAGCCCGGCAGCCGCTCGGACGCCTCCTTGATGAGATCGGCCGCCGCCCAATCGATCCAGGAGCGGGCGAAGTAGGCGAGCTCGTCGGAGCCGCCTCCCTTGGCCAGCGCCTCGCCCAGCGTCGCGCTCGCCCGCTCCCACGGCCCGCCCACGGGAGCGGGCTTGAAGGAGCGGTGCATCCGCGCCGCCAGGTGCAGGGCCCGCGCGAAGCTGTCCTCGTCCCAGCCACCCGCGGCGACGCGCCCGACCAGAAGGTTCAGGACCCAGCTCTGTCCGTCCTGCTCGCCGGCCACGCTCTTGGCCGCCGCCTCGAGCCGGGTCATGGCCGCCGCCCCGTTGCCGCGTCCCAGCGCGACCGCCAGCGCCCGCCCGACGCGCTCGCGCAGCTCGGCGTCCGGGCTCTTGAGGAGGCGGAAGAGATCGGCGAAGGCTTGGTCGCCGCCGCGCGCGCCTGCCAAGTCGATCATGCGCAGGGCCTTCTGCCGGGACCCCGGGTCCTGCGCGTGCGCGAACAAGAATCCGCGGACCTTCTCCCAGACCGTCTCGTTGCCGCGCTCCAGAAGAATGCCGTAGAGCTCCTCCTCGCCCGCCTGCGAGAGCGGCAGGAGCTCCGCCCGGGCGAACATGGCCTGCAGGACGTTGTCCGACTTGGGATCCGGCGAGGAGCGAAGGACGGCCAGCGCCTCCTCCATGTCCTTCTCGGCCCGCGGGCCCTGCGCGCTCCAGCGCCTCAGGACCGGCAGGACCTCCTCGGGGATGCGGCGGTCCTTGTAGAAGTCCCGGAAGACGTAGGCGTCCTTGTCGAAAAAGATGTTCACGGCGGCGTCCTGCGCCTCGCGGCCGCGCGCGCGGACGTCCTCTCGGCCTTGATGAAACGCCGAGGCGAGGACCAGGAGGCCCGCGGCGGCCGCGCTCCAGAGCCCTCCCCAAAAGAGCCAGCGC
>DATLOS010000434.1:0-7037 GCA_035536155.1 Elusimicrobiota bacterium | reverse complement strand
CTTCCCAGCGGCCCATGCGGTACCACCCGCTCCATTTCCCGCCGACCCGGACCTGGACGCCCAGCTCGAGGAAGGCGCCGGTGGGGATCTCGGCGCCCCACGAGGCCACCAGGTCGTCGAACGGCGTCTCGGCCGCGATGGCGGGGGACTCGAGGGTCCCCGCTCCCTCGAGCAGGCCCTTCTCGAAGGGGAGGCGGCGCAAGCCTTCCACGCGGGAGCCTTCCAAATCCAGCGGCGTCTGGTGGACGAGGGTCATGGCGTGCGCGGCGCCCGGGCCGGCCAGGAGCAGCGCGGACAGCAGGGGCGCGCGCATATTTCGATCATAGTTCACCAAAAAAAGAAGCCGAGCGGGCGCTCCGGAGGTCGGTCCTCCTCGGCAGCCCGCTCGGCCTTCCGCTCCTCAGGCGCATGCGCGCCCGGGCGCTTACTTCACCAGCTTGTTGCCGGGCTTGTGGGGAGGATCGTTCGGCGGCCGGGGCGTGAGCTTCGCGTTGCCCTTGAAGGTGGGCGTGAGCTCCGCGTTGATCTTGGCCCACTCGGGGCTCTCGTCGACGGAGCCGACGATGGCGCCGATCGGGCACTCGGGCAGGCAGACGCCGCAATCGATGCAGACCTCGGGGTCGATGATCATGAACTTCTCGCCCTTGTAGTCGCCGGGGTGGATGCACTCCACCGGGCAGACGTCGACGCAGGCGGCGTAAACCTCTCCGAGGCACTTCTCCAAGATTACGTGGGCCATTCTTCCCCCTTCGTTGAAATTCGCTGCGGCGCCATTCTAGCGCAAATGCTCAGGACTGTCAAACGGGCATCATTGCGTCTTTTCACTCAAGCTGTTACCTTTGGTGGGGTGAAAGCGGCCCTGCTCGTCCTGCTCCTCGTCCCCGCTTCCGCGCGCGCCGCGGCGGTGGCGCCTCCGGCGTCCGGCGCGGGCTCCGCGCAGGGTCCCACGGTGGGAGAGCTGCTGCGCACGATCCCCGTGGATTCCTGGCGGCTCAGCGGCAGCGCCTCGCTCAACTGGAGGAACGTCGGCCCCAAGAAGCCCGGCTTCGAGACGCAGATCCAGAACGAGGTCTACCTCGCCGACATGTACTTCGGCTTCCACGGTCCGCTGCTGGACGGGGTGCCGCTCCTGGCCGAGTTCCAGATCCCGACCGGCTCCCAGGGCCAGCCCAACCTCTACCGCTTCTACCTGCAATACGAGCGGATCTCGAACTGGAACTTCCAACTGGGCAAGTTCCTGGTGCCCTTCGGCCGCTACAACGAGCTCTACCGCCCGGACATGTTCCTCACGGTCACGCGCCCGCTCCTCTACGCCTCGCCCGACAGCCTGGACCTGGTGGTGCGGCTAAACTCGCCCCGGCCGGTGTTCTCGTCCGGCTATACCGACATCGGCGCGCGCGCCAGCTACTATCCCTCGAGCGCGCGCGTCTTCGTCCCCAGCGAGGCGACCCTCTACGTCGTCAACGGCTTGAGCGAGAGCGCCAACCGCCAGCGCACCTTCCCGACGCCCGACAACCTGGGCATCGAGCCGCCCCCGCCCAACGGGGTCTCGATGGACTTCGGCCACGAGAACAACAACCTGGCCGACAACAACAACAACAAGGCGATCGGCGGCCGCGTGGTCTACGCCCTGGGCTCGCTCAACCTGCCCTGGCCCATCCCCGAGGGCAAGCGCGACTTGAACGGCGTCGCTCTCGGCCTCTCCGGCATGTACGGCGAGTTCGCGCTCGAGCCCGGCATGCTCTACAAGATGGTGGGCACCGACCTGTCCTTCGAGTACGAGGGCATCAACGTCTCGGCCGAGTACGTCTACGGCTTCACGGACCTCAAGTCGCCGGTGGAGGCGGCGGCCTCGAGCACCACCTTGGTCTCGCCCACCTACCTCTTGAAGCAATCGGAGGAGCAGAACGGCTACTACGTCCAGGCGTCGTTCCCGATCCTCAAGCATCCCAAGTACGGCCAGCGCGTCACGGGCGTCTTGGTCTTCAACCAGATGTTCCGCAGCGGGCCGCTCCTCGATCTCCTCTCCAACCAGACGGTGAACGGGACGCTGTTTCCCTCGATCGCGGCGGCGAGCCCCGAGAACCCGCGGATCCACACCCGCATCACCAAACTGACGGCGGCGCTGAATTACCAGATCACCGAGCACTTCATCGGCAAGTTCGAGTACTCCTACTGGACCATGAACCACGCCTCGACCGTCTCCGGCACGCGCGACATCTATCAGGGCGCCTTCTCCTTGGTCATGAGCTTCTGATGCGGGGGCTCTTGATCCTGGCGCTGACGCTGGCGGGCGCCGTCCCCGCGGGCTCGTCGCCGCTGGGATTTCCCGCGGACGTCCTGGTCGAGGCCGACACCCACTCTTTCCGGCTCCTCGAGGTCCGGTTTCCGTCCCCGTCGCCCGGACCCATCCCCGGAAACGCCACGGTCTGGGGGCACCTCTACCTCCCGCGCCACGGGCGCGACCATGGGCGGCCGCCCTGCGTCCTCGTCCTGCCGGTGATGGCGGCCCCCAACGTCTGGATCGAGACGCGCTTCGTCGACGAGCTCGTCCGCGCCGGCTTCGCGGTGATGTGGATCGAGATGCCCTACCAGTTCCACCGCCGGCCCGACCCGCTCGTGCCCAGCGGCCAGGTGTTCCTGTCCCGGACCGCGGCCGGCTTGCGCCGCAACTTCGAGCAATCCACCGAGGACGCGCGGCGGGCGCTGACCTGGCTGCGCTCCAGCGGCCTGGTGGATCCCGACCGGATCGGGCTCTTCGGCATCAGCCTGGGCGCGATCGTGGGAGCGAGCGTGTACTCGCGCGACGAGCGGCCGCGGGCCGCGGTGTTCCTGCTGGGCGGGGCGGACTTGCCGGACCTCGCCTTCGACGGGGAGATGACCGCGGCCTTCGTCCGCCAGGCCGGCATCTCGCGCGAGGAGCTCCGCCGCCAGTGGCGTGGGATGGACCCCGTCGACTTCCGCGAGCGCAACCACGGAAAGAAGGTGGAGCTCTTGAACGCGCGCGGCGACAAGGTCATCCCCGAGGCCAACGCCCTCAAGCTGCGCGACGCCTTTCCCGATTCCACGCAGAGCTGGGTGCCCTTCGGCCACTACGGCGCGATCGTGCACCTGAGCTGGCTTCCCACCATGGTCGCCTGGAAGTTCGGCGCGCTGCTGCGATAACAACGGATCGGCGCCGATCCGTTGTCTTATAAGGGCTAGCGCCCGCTAGAAAAGTTGTCGCCCCAACCCTTGAGGCGCTGGCCGCGCTTGCCCTGCCCGCCGGAGCTCGACGAGCTCATCGGCTGGAGCGTGCGCATGCGCGGCGCGGCCGGGGCGCCGGGCACGGCGGGCGCTTCGCCCGCGGGCCGCTGATCGGGGATCGAGCCGTCGGGCAGGCCGGCCTTCGCGCCGTATTGGTTGCTCAGGTCCCAGCCGTGCGGGTCCGCGACGACGGACTTGAAGACCATCGACATGGAGTCGCTCGTGTCCGGCTCGTTGAAGAGCGCGAGCAAGAGGTCGCGCAGGGCCTTGGTCCCCGCGCGCGCAGCGAGCATCCGGTGAAAGTTCCGCGAGGAGGCCAGGGCCTTTAGGAATGCCGGGAAATCGCGGCTCTCGTCGTAGGCGTCCGCGGCGGCCTTGAGGTCGCGGGAGCCGAGGAACTCCCGGTACCACCCCGGCTGCTTCTTGTGCACCGAGTCCACGATGGCCTGCATCGACACGCGCAGGACGTTCGGCGACGGAGCCCGGGGCGCCGCGGGCGCGGACGCCGGCGCGCGGGCGGCGGGCGGCGCGGAAGGCCTCGCCGACGGGGAGGAGAGGGAGGCGTCCTTCTGGATGAAGCCCAGCGAGGACTCCTCCGGCCCGGCGGAGGCCGGGCCGCCGGAGGCGCGCGGGCCGGGGGACGAGGGATAGGGGGCCGCGGCCTGCGGCGGCGCGGTCGGGGCGGACCCGGACTTGCCGGGGAATATGAACGCGCCGCCCGCGCTGGGCTCGCGGACCTCGTGCGGCTTGAGGAAGGCGTAGAAGACGCCCCAGACTCCCAGCGAGGCCGCCCCCATGGCGATCCCGAGGAGCAGCGCGGGCTTCGTCTCCACGGCTATTGGTTGACCGGCACTCCGCTCTCCTGGGGCTTCAGGTACTTCTGGAGCGCGGGGCTGTTCTTGAGGTTCTGGACGGCCTGCTCGCCGGTCGGCGGGGGCTGCTGCGGCGGCGCGCCGGCGACGGCGTAGCGCCGGATGGCCGCGGGCACGTTGAAGTCCTCCATGAAGCTCTTCGCGGCGGCGATCACGACGGGCGAGGCGCTCATGGTCTTCATGAAGGACTGCACGTCGGGGGTCTGGAAGTACTTGTCGAGCATCGCCTTGAAGTTGTCGGAGCGGATCATGTAGACGAGGAACTTCACGCCGTCCTTGTCCTTGTTGTAGCGGTCGTCGAGCGCGCGCAGATCGGGGTAGTTCCGGAACTCCCGGATCCAGGCCTGGATCGTCGCGGAGTCCTTGAAGGACGGGTTTTTCTTGAGCTTGAAGTACTCCCGGCCCGCCGCTTGGACGAGGTAGCGCGTCCCCGGCCGGGCGAGCTCCGAGCTCTGGGCGCCGCCGCCCGCGTTCCCCGAGGGGGCCTGGGCCGCGCCCGGAAGAGGCTGGGGGCGCGGGAGGCTCGACGGTCCCGCCAGGTCCGGGTCCTTGATGAAGTTGCGCGAGGGATCCGCCATGGGCGAGCCCGGGCCGGCGGCGGCGGGGCCGCGCATGGGCGTCGGCGCGGGCGGCGGCGGCGCGGCGGCCAGGTTGAGCCCCGCCGAGTTGTAGCCCGGCGCCTGGCGGCTCTGGTGCACGTTCCACCACCACACCGCCAGGCCCACGTCGACCAGGAGGATGAGCAGGATGATGATCGGGGCGATGCTCTTGCGCTGGGGGGGCGGGTTCATGGCCGTTCCATCCCCAGTATGGGCGCGGGCCAAAAAGTTGTCAAGCGCGCGCGGTTTGAGGAGCGCCGGGCTATTTCTTATAATCCGGAACCCATGTCCGTCTCCAGCGCCCCCCGCCGCACTCCGCTGCACGCGCTGCACTCCAAGGCCGGGGCCAAGCTGGTCGACTTCCACGGCTGGGAGCTCCCGCTCCAGTTCTCCGGCATCATAAAGGAACACCAGGCGGTGCGGGCGGCCTGCGGGATCTTCGACGTCTCCCACATGGGCCAGGCCGCGATCGAAGGGCCGCAGGCCCTGGAGCTCCTCGGCAGGATCTTCTCCAACGACGCCGCCCGCCTGGCGCCCGGCCAGGCCCACTACACCCACATGCTCAACGAGAAGGGGGGGGTGATCGACGACGTCATCCTCTCGCGCCTGGCGCCGGAGCGCTTCTTCGTCGTGCTCAACGCCTCGAACGCGGAAGGCGACCTGGCCTGGATCGGCTCGCACGCGCGGGGCATGAACCTCCGGATCGTCGACCGGCGCGAGGGCTTCGGGATGGTCGCGGTCCAGGGGCCGGCCGCGGCGAAGACCCTCGCCTGCCTGCTTCCCGGCTGCGGCGACCTCGCCCGCTTCGGCGCCCGCGAGGAGCGTCTCTACGGCCACGACGTGCTGCTCACGCGGACGGGCTACACCGGCGAGGACGGCTTCGAGGTCGCCGCGCCCGAGCCCATCCTCTCCCGGCTCTGGGAGAACCTGGAGGCGGCGGGCGCCTCCTACGGCCTGCTGCCCTGCGGGCTCGGCGCCCGCGACACGCTCCGCCTCGAGGCCGGGCTCCTCCTGCACGGCTCCGACGTCGATCCCGAGCACACCCCGCTCGAGGCCGGCTATCCCTGGGTGGTCCGCCTCGGCGCGCGGGACTTCGTCGGCAAGGCCGCGCTGGAGCGCCAGAAGAAGGAGGGCGTCTCGCGCCGCCTCCTGGGCGTCAAGCTCGCCGAGCGCGGCGTCCCGCGGCCGGGAGGGGGCGTGCGCGCCGGCGGCCGGCTCTTGGGGACCCTCACCAGCGCCACCTTCTCGCCCACTTTGCAGACCGGCATCGGCATGGCTTATCTGCCCCCGGACGTCGAGCCCGGGGCCGCCCTCGAGGTCGACGTCCACGGGCGCGCGGCCGCCGCCCAGGCCTGCGCGCTGCCGTTCTACAGGAGAAAACCGACATGAACGTGAAGCCCGAGGCCTGCCGCTACGCGCAGTCGCACGAGTGGGTCTCCCTCGACGGCGCTTCGGCGGTGGTCGGCATCTCCGACCACGCCCAGAAGGAGATCACCGACGTGGTCTTCGTGGACCTGCCCAAGCCCGGGCGCAAGGTGACGAAGGGCGAGGCGGTGGCGGTGGTGGAGTCGGTCAAGGCCGCCTTCGACATCTACGCCCCGGTCTCGGGCGAGATCGAGGCCGCCAACGCCGCCCTGGCCGGCAACCCCGCGCTGGTCAACCAGGCCCCGCACGGCGACGGCTGGCTTTTCAAGATCAAGCCCTCCGATCCCAAAGAGGCCGACGCGCTGATGAGCTTCTCCGACTACGAGAAGTTCCTCAAGAGCGCGGCCCACTAGCCGCGACGTGGAGGCGCGCCTCCTCGAGTCCGGGCCGCTGGACGCGGCCGCCCAGATGGCGCTCGACGAGGCCCTGCTCGACGCGTTCTCCGGCGCGCCGGCCCTGCGCCTCTACCGCTGGAGCGCGCGGGGCGCCTCCAACGGCGCCACCTTCGGCTTCTCCCAGCCGCGCGAGCAGGCCGCCGGCCTCGCCGCCGAGCGCTGGGGGCGGGCCGCCCATCCCCTGGTCCGGCGCTCGACGGGGGGCGGGCTGGTCTTCCACGACGGGGACGCCACCTTCTCCTTCGTCTTCCCGTGGCCCGTGCTGAGCGGGCCGTCCTGGATATATAAGGAAATACACCTGGGCGTGCATCTCGCCCTCAAGGCCGCCGGCGCCCGCACGCGGCTGTGGTCGGAGCCTTCCGGGCCGGGGCCGGCGGCGGGCTGCTTTCCGCGGCCGACGACCGCCGACTTGGTGGCCGAGGACGGGACCAAGCTCCTGGGCGGGGCCCTGCGCCGGCGCCGGGGGGTCGGCCTGTACCAGGGCTCGCTGCGGCTTTCGG
>DATLOS010000433.1:0-2116 GCA_035536155.1 Elusimicrobiota bacterium | reverse complement strand
GGCGGCGTCCTTCCGCCGCTCAAGGCCCTCGTCATGGGCCAGGGAGACTGCGACACCAAGTCCGCCGTGATCGCCAGCGTCCTCAAGAACTGGCCCAACCTGCGGATGGTCGGGCTGGAGATCCCCGACCATTACCTCATGGCCGTGCACCGCATCCCCCGGCGCGGCGAGGCGTACGTCGAGTTCCAAGGCCTGCCTTACGTGATGATCGAGGCGGCCGGCCCGGCCTGGCTGGCGCCGGGGTCGGTCGGCGAATACACCGAGAACTTCATCCAATCCGGCAAGGACTTCCAAATCCAGCAGCTCTGAGGAGAGACTTATGTTCTGGACCCGCATCATACTCAGCCTGGCCGAGTTCGGCCTCTCCATCGTCCTCTCCGTGTTCGTGATCTTCTGGAGCTACAAGAGCTTCGTGCGCGCGACCACCGAGTACGACGCCGAGGAGGAGATCCGCAAGGGCAACGTCGCCGTGGCCGTCCTCCTCTCCTCGCTGATGGCGGGCTCCGCCGTGATCTTCCAGCAGACGGTGTATCCGGTGATCGGGATCCTGACCTTGGGCCTGACCGCCTCCGGAAACGGCCTGGGGGTCCTCCTGGGCTACGCGGCCGGCCAGCTCATCCTGGGCTTCGTGCTCTCGGTCGCCTGCGTGGAGGCGGGCCTGCGCCTTTTCGAGCTCCTGACCCGCGGCCTGGAGGACGACAACCACATCCAGAAGGGCAACGTCGCGGTGGCCGTGATCATGGCGGCCGTGGTCCTGATCCTCTCCATGTTCATGCAGGAGGGCGTCTCCAGCCTGAACAAGACCTTGATCCCCCAGCCCAAGCTCGGCTCCCTGGGCGTCGTCCGCGAATAGGCCTTTAGACCTATATTGCGTTGGGCACCGCGCCCCTCGTGCGGGGCGGCGGCGCGGCTATCCTTTGGGCATGGACGCCCGAACCCCCGCAGCTCTGGCCGCCGGCCTGGCGCTGTGCCTCCTCCAGCCCGCCCGGGCCCTGGTGCGCGTCGCCGAGACGCCGGTCTCCCGCGGGAGCTCGGTCAACGCCGGCCAGGGCGCCAACGCCGCGCTGACGACGGCCCTTCCGAGCTTGGACGCCCAGGCCCTCGATCTCTCCGCCCAGACGCTTCCCGGAAACGGGCAGCAGGCCGTCTCCCTGGCAGGCTCCGAGAGCGGCGTCCAGCCTCTGGAGACCCTCCTCCCCGTCCAAGCCGATCCGCAGCTCGAGCTCGTGTCGCCGCCCTCCGAGCCGGGCGCGCCCAAGACCGTCCCGACCGCCGGCTCCTCCCGCGGGATCGCGAAGAGCGCGCTCTCGGAGGAGGGCAGCCGGCAGGCGGCTCCCGAGGAGACCGGCAACACGGCGACCGCGGCGCTGCGCGGCCTCGGCCCGGCCCCGGACGCCGGCAAGCTCGACCACGCCTTCGACCTGAGCGAGGGCAAGTCCGAGGGAGGCGAGACGCCCGCGAGCCGGGGGGGAAGCGGCTTCCTGGGCGCCGCGGCGGCGTTCTTGCTGGCGCTGGCGCCCGCCTCGCTCCTGGCCCGCGACCCGGACGCGCCCTCCGCCGGCTCCGTGCCCTCGCCCGCCGTGTACCATGCCGAGAACGCGGCGCCGGCCGCCCATGCCGCGGCCGCCTCGGCGCCCGCCGCCTTCTCCTGGTCGGCCTACCTTCCGCTTCCCATCCTCGCCTACGAGGCCCTGCGATTGCGCTACGCGCGGCCGGTCGCCAAGCCCGCGGAGAGCCTGGGCCGGCGTCTGGGCGTCTACGCGGAGGCCGCCGTCATGCTGGTCGGCTCCCTGGCGCTGTTCGGTTGGATCTCGAGCCTCGTCTCCATGGCCGCCGGCATCGGGCTGTTCCCTTTCCTCCTCGCGGCGATCGCGCGCGTCGCGGGCTCCGCGGGGATCGAGGCGATCGGCAAGGACCGCCGGGTGATCGTGGGCGGCTGGCAGGCCTCCCACGATCAGCGCTACCGCATCGGCGGCGACGGCCAGCTCCGGGACGTGCGCGGCCACAAGTACGGCGAGGACCGCTACGAGGAGTGGCAGAACGGCCCGGTCACGCCCTGGGAGCGCTTCGCGGTGCGCGCCGCGGCCGCGCTCCTCGCCTCGGCCTGGGTCGCCGC
>DATLOS010000432.1:0-2467 GCA_035536155.1 Elusimicrobiota bacterium | reverse complement strand
GGGCGAGTGCGAGCTCCTCTTCGTCGCCGCGCGCGCCGACGATCCCGCCTGCACCCTCTTGGAGCGTCTGCTGCGCGAGCCCGGTCTTCCGGCCCGGCTGTTGATCTCGGGGGCGGTCCCGCGTCATGCCGGGGAGAAATGCCTCAACTTGATCCACGGCGTGCAGGCCGCGGCGGACGCGGAGGTCCTCGCCTTCGCGGACGCCGACGCGCTGGTGCGTCCGGGCTGGCTCGCCGCGCTGAGCGCGACGTTGGGGCGGGAGGGCGTGGCGGCGGCCACGGTCCCGCCGATCTGCCTCTCCCTCGCCCCCAGCCTGCCCGGCTTCCTCTGGACCTTGTGCACGGGCTTCTTCGGAGCCTTCACCGCCGAGGAGCCCGCCGTCTTGGGCTGGAGCTGGGCGATGCGGCGCGCCGACTTCGAGGCGCTGGAGATCGCGCGGGCATGGGAGCGCTCCTTGAGCGACGATCTCGCGGTCACGCGCCGCCTGCGCGAGGCGGGGCGCGCTCCGGCGGCTTGGGCCCTCGCCGCGGTCCCGGTCTGCCGCGAGGACATGGGCTGGCGCCGGCTTTTCGCGAAGGCCGCGAACGTGTTCCGCTATGTGCGCGCCTATGCCCCGGGCCTGTGGCTGCTCGCCGGCGCGGGCTTCATCGGGAAGCTCTATCTCTGGTATTGGTTCGCGCGCAAAGGCGTGTGGGCCGGGCTCTTCCTCTTCGCGGGGCTGGAGGCTGCGGCTTTCGCGGCGGCCTACGTCCTCCTCATGCGCCGCGCGCCCCAGGATCAGCCCCGGCCTCCGGCGTTCTGGGCGGCGCTCCTCGGACCGCCCGCGTTCCTGATGGCGGGGGCGCCGTATCTGGCGTCCCTCTTGAGCCGCAGGGTATCGTGGAGCGGGCACGTCTACCGCCTGCGCGGGCCCGAGGACGTCGAGGTCCTGAGCTAGCTCTCGCGGTACTCCGCGAACGACGAGGGCGTCTCCCAGACCCGCACCGAGGTCACCGGGAGCTTCTGGCTCTTCGCGTACTCGTAGATGTGCCGCGCGATGGCCTCGGCGGTCGGGTTGCCCTTGAAGAGGACGATGGGCTGCTCGCCTTTGCGGAGGTCCGGGATCAGCGGGTCCTTCTCGTTCAAGAGGAGCTTGTGGTCGAGCTCGACGTCGATCCACTTCTGGACCTTCTGCTTGATCTCGTCGAAGTCGAGGACCATGCCGAGCTTGTCGAGCTTCGCGCTCTCGCAGCGCACCTCGACCTGGCCGTTGTGGCCGTGGAGGTGCCGGCACTTGCCCGCGTACTCGAGGAGGCGGTGGCCGTAGCAGAAGTGGATGAGCCGGGTGACCGAGTGGTTCATGCGATGAGCCTCCCGCCGTCGACGGTGAGCTGGGCGCCGGTGGCGAAGTCCGAGCCTTCCAGGAAAAAGAGGACGGCCTGGGCGACGTCCTCGGGCGAGCCGATCCGCTTGAGCAGGTTCGCCCGCGCGACGACCTTGCGCTCGGCGGCGCCCATGCGCTCGGGCGGCAGGACCGGCCCGGGCAAGACCGCGTTGACCTGGATGCTCGGGCCCAGGGCCTTGGCCAGCGCCTGGTTGACGCAGAGGAGGGCGGCTTTCGAGGCGCAGTACGGGATGTAGTCGGCGTAGGGACGCAGGCCCGCCCAGTCCGCGATGTTGACGATCTTTCCCCCGCCCGCGCGGCGCATGGCGGGCGCCAGCGCGCGGGCCAGGAGGAACGGCGCGCGGGCGTTGATCGCCATGTTCGCGTCCCAGGCGCGCGCGTCCGCGACGGGCAGGGGCGTGCGCTCGTAGATCGAGGCGTTGTTGACCAGGGCGCGCACCGCGCCGAAGCGGGCCAGAGCCTTCCGCGCCAGGACCTCGATGGCTCGGGGGCTGGCGAGGTCGGCTTGGAAGATGTCGGCCTCCGCCCCGGACGCGCGGACCTCGCGGAGCAGGGACGCCGCTTCCCGGCGGGAGCTGTTGTAATGGAGGGCGAGGCGGGCGCCGCGCGCGGCCAAGGCCAGGGCGATCGTGCGCCCCACGCGGCGGGCCGCGCCCGTGACCAGGACGGCTTGCCCCTCGAGCTTCACGCGAAGCGCTCCGTGAAGGCCGCGCGGACCGCGGCCTTGGCCTCGTCCATGGGGACGGGACGGCCGAGCAAGGATGCCAGAGAGGCCATCTGCTCGGGCTCGAGCCTGCAAGGGTGGATGTCCCGGAAGGGCGCCAAGTCCATGTCCACATTCAAGGCGAAGCCGTGGTAGGAAATCCAGCCGGTCACGGCGACGCCGATGGAGGCGAGCTTCTTGCCGCGCGCCCAGACGCCGGTAAAACCCGGCACACGCTCCGCGGCCAGGCCGAGGCGGGCGCAGGCGGCGATCAGCATCCCTTCCAGCTCCCGCAGGTAGGTCCCCACGGGGAGCTTCCTCGCGCCGAGGTGGAGGATGGGGTAGCCCACGAGCTGGCCCGGCCCGTGGTAGGTGACGTC
>DATLOS010000431.1:0-3585 GCA_035536155.1 Elusimicrobiota bacterium | reverse complement strand
TTCGCGTCGGGACGGGGGGCCGTCACCTTGAGGGGGGGAAGCTGGGTCGGCCCGCGGGCGTCGTCCTCCGCCGCCCGGGCCAGAGGCCCGCAGCAGGGCAGGACCAAGGCGAATACCAGGAAAACCGCCCCCCCGCGCGTCATATCCTTAAACTAATGCAATGCTCCAGCCAAGGGGGATGGCAGAGGCGTTGCTTGAGGGGTTTTGAGGGCTTCTTTTATGGCGGCGCGATTTCCGCCCAAACTGATTCTTGTCCCGATGGATTTTAGTCCGGCCGCCCAGGCCGGCCTCGCGGCGGCGATGGCCCTGGGGCGGCGCTGGGGGGCGCGCCTTCGGCTGATCCACGCCGACGACTCGCCGGCCTCGTTTTACGAGGAGCTCCGCGGGGCGCAGGGAGTCCGGGGCGAGGCGGACCGCGCCCGCGGCCTCGAGGAGAGGCTCGCGGCGCTGGCGCGGGAATTTCCCGGCGCGGAGGTCCGCGTCGCCTGCGGCGAGCCTCTCGGCGCGCTCGCGGCCGCCGCGGCGGAGGAGGGGGTGGACTTGGTGGCGATGGGCACGCGCGCTCGCCGGGGCTGGAGGGCCTGGGCCGGCGCCTCCGCGGCGGAGTCTCTCGCGCGCGGCTGCGCCGTCCCCGTCTTGGCGGTCAAGGCGCCGCCTGCCGCGAATTGGCCGAGCCGGATCCTGGCGCCGGTCAAGTTCATCGAGTACGCCGGGCGGGCCCTGGCCTGGGCGATCGAGCTGGCCGACAGCGCGGGCGCCAGCATCACCGTCCTCCACGTCGCCGAGGCGGGCGAGCCCCGCCCCGAGAGCCTCACGGCCTTCCGCGAGCACATCGAGCGGGTCCTCGGGCCCGCGCGCGCGGCCCGGACCCGGCTGATCCAGGGCTTCGGGGACCCCGTGACGCGCATCGTCGACGAGGCGCGGCGGGGCCTCTACGACGCCGTGGTCCTCTCGGCGCACGAGAGGAGCCCGAGCCCGCCCTGGCGCGTCAGCACCACGGCGCAGAAGGTCCTGCGCCTGGCCCCGACGCCCGTCTTCTGCGTGCCCGCGCCCGAGAGCTTGGCCTTGCGGCCGGCGGGGGCGGCGGCGCTGTCCTTGCTGCAGGCCGGGGCGCGGCCCCGGCCCGCCGGGCGCATGCCTCCGCGCTGGGTAGGCGACAAGCTCTACTGAGAAAGGGGCCTACCAGCGGCGAACGGGCCCGACGTCGACGTGGAGGAAGTCCGAGTCGCGGTAGTAGCCCACGCCCCCGCGGCGCAGGGCCAAGGCCGCGTCGCGCAGGCGCGAGGTCGGCGTGCCGGGCAGGCGCACGTCGACGGCCTCGCCCCTCATGTGGAAGCTGTGCTTGGCGACTCCCGCGGTGCGGCGGCGCAGGTATTCGTTGGTGCGCGGCGTCCGGTAGCCGCAGACCAGGTCGAGCTCGGAGGCCGGGCGCTCGACCGCGGACAGGAGATCGTCGAGGAGGTCGTAGAGGGCGGGGTCCACGGGGCGGACGTCGCCGGTCCGCCGGTCGCGCAGGAAGCTCTCGAGCTTGGCGGTCGCCTCGGGCAGATACACGCCGTCGCTGCGATAGACCACGTCGATGCGCTCGCCCGTGTGCGCGTTGTGCAGCCGCAGCCGGTGCTCCGGAAAGGACGGCTCGGCCGGGCGGCAGAAGAGAGGAAGCAGCAGAAGGGCGGCGAAAGCGGCGGGTTTCGGCGACACGGTTCCTCGGGCGCGGCTCCGTAGAGGATAACCCGAGACGGCGCCCGCGCGCAAGGGCTTTTTCCCGTCAGGCGAGCGACAGCTCCGCGACGATGGGAAGATGGTCGGAGGCGCGGCGGGCCGCCGCGCGCCGCTCCCGGCGGAGGTGGAGCATCCGGACGTCGCCGCGCACGTAGAGGGAGTCGAGGGCGCGCAAGGGCGCGAAGGCGGGGAATGTGAAGGGCGCTCGCGCCGGGCCCCGGAACCCGGCGGGAGCCAGGAACCTGCGGCCCAACGTGCCCCAGAGGTCGTTGAAGTCTCCGCCCAGCACGACCGGGGCGCGGGCGTGGAGTCCGGCGAAGGGATGGCTGGCGAGAAAGCGGCGCAGCTGCAGCCCGCGCTCGACGCCGGAGAGGCCCAGGTGCAGGTTGTAGACGTGCAGCGTGCGGCCGCGCCCGGAGGGGGAGCGCAGGCGCAGGCGGGCGTGCACCACGCTGCGCCGCTTCTTGGGGGGTATCGTGAGATCGATGTGCTGGGTCTCGAGGATGGGCCAGCGGCTTAATATGGCGTTGCCGTAGCGGCCGCGCCGCCGGGGCACGTTGGGAAAGTAGGCGCGGTGCCGGTAGTTCAGGCGCTCCGCCAGGATGTCGACCTGGCTGCGGCAGCCGGCCTCCTCGTCGCGGCTCTGGGCCTCCTGGAGGAGGAGGATGTCCGGCGCGCAGGCCGCGATGGCCTCGGCCACGCGCGCGGGATCGTGCCGGCGGTCGAGCCCGCCGACGCATTTGTGGATGTTGTAGCTCATCACCCGGAAATCCATGCCGCCTCCTCCGTTGCGCGTGGCAACGATCAGGCCCGGCGCCCTGGCCTGTCCGTTGCTTGCACTCCCTGTAAGTCCGCGCGGAGGGCCTATGCCGGCGGTCACGGATTCTCCACCCCTGGCGGGAGCCGGGCAGGTCTTTCTTTTCGGGGCGCCGTTGCCCCGGGACGCGGGAGACGGCAAGAAGCTCCTGGGCGGCAAGGGGGCCGGGCTCTTCGAGATGACCCGGCTCGGGCTTCCCGTGCCCCCGGGGCTGACCATCTCCACCGAGGCCTGCCGCCTCTACTACGGCGCCGGCAAGACCTTGCCGCCCGGCCTCTGGGAGCAAGTCCTGGAAGGGGTGGCCGCGCTGGAGAAGCTCGGCGGCAAGCGCTTCGGCGGCGAGCCGCCGCTGCTCCTTTCCGTGCGCTCCGGCGCCCGGGTCTCCATGCCCGGGATGATGGACACGGTTCTCAACCTCGGCCTAAACGAGCGCGCCGTCGCCGCCCTGGCGCGGCTCTCCGGAGACGAGCGCTTCGCCCTGGACAGCTATCGGCGCTTCCTCGCCATGTTCGCCGGGGTGGTCCTGGGCGCGCCCCGGGAGGCTTTCGAGGAGGCGCTGGCGCGTAAGAAAAAGGACGCGGGGGCGCGCCTCGACACCGAGCTGGACGCGAAGGCCCTTCGGGAGCTGGTGGAGAGCTTCAAGGCGATCGCGGCGCGGGGGGGACGGCCGGTGCCGGAAGACCCCCGCGAGCAGCTCGAGCTGGCGGTGCGGGCGGTCTTCGACTCCTGGTTCGGCGCCCGCGCCGTCACCTACCGCCGCCTCTACGGCATACCCGAGGACTGGGGCACGGCGGTCAACGTGCAGTGCATGGTCTTCGGCAACCTGGGCCCGCGCTCCGGCTCCGGCGTGGCCTTCACCCGCGATCCCAACGGCGGCGAGGCGCGGCTCTTCGGGGAGTTCCTCTTCAACGCCCAGGGCGAGGACGTGGTGGCGGGCGTGCGCACGCCTCTGCCGGTCGCCGCGCTTGCGGAGAAGTTCCCGCGGGCCTACGCCGAGCTGCTGAGGATCGGCAAGGTCCTCGAGGGCCGCTATCGCGACATGCAGG
>DATLOS010000430.1:0-2133 GCA_035536155.1 Elusimicrobiota bacterium | reverse complement strand
CCGCGACCGTGCGCACGAAGGCCAGTTGAACGTCCTCGGGAAGGCTGGTCGAGAGCCCGTTGACGTAGTACTCGCGGGTGCGCCAGCCCTCGGGCTCGAGGAAGAGCTGGTGGCGCTCCTTATCCGGGAACTTCACGACCTTGTCCTCAATCGAAGGGCAGTAGCGCGGCCCCAGCGCGCGGATCCTTCCCCCGTAGAGCGCGGAGCGGTGGAGGTTGTCTCGGATGACGCGGTGGGTGGCGGCGTTGGTGTAGGCGATGTGGCAGGGCAGGAGCTCGTTGTCGATGCGGACGGTGCGGTGGGAGAACGGCTCGGGCTCGGGCGCCGGGGCCTGGAGCTCGAGGCGGGCGAAGTCGATGGAGCGCGCGTTGAGGCGCATCGGCGTGCCGGTCTTGAATCGCGAGACCTCGAAGCCGAGCTCGACGAGGCTTCGCGACAAGCCCTGCGCCGCCGCCTCGCCGGCCCGGCCGGCGCTGAAGGTGTGCTCCCCGACGTGGGCGGCTCCCCGCAGGAACGTCCCGGTCGTGAGCACGACGGCCCGGGCGGCGTAGCGCGTCCCGCGCGCGGTCTCCAGCCCGCGAACGCGGCCGCCTTCCGTCCAGAGAGCGGCGGTTTCGTCCTGGCGGAGGTCGAGGCCCTCCTGCGACTCGACCGTCTCCTTCATGAGGAGCTGGTAGGCCTTCTTGTCGCATTGCGCGCGCGGGGAGCGGACCGCCGCGCCCCGCCCGGCGTTCAGGGTCATGAAGTGGAGGCCGGCGCGGTCGGTGTTGACGGCCATCTGCCCGCCCAAGGCGTCGAGCTCGCGCACCATCTGCCCCTTGCCCACGCCGCCGATCGACGGGTTGCAGGACATCTGCGCGACGCTGTCGAGGTTCTGCGTGAGGAGGAGAACCTTGAGCCCCATGCGCGCCGCGGCCAAGGCCGCCTCGCAGCCGGCGTGGCCGGCGCCGACCACCGCGACGTCGTAGGCGTCGGGATAGAGGTGCATGCTAAACCGACATCAGCCCCTTGAGGATTTCCTTTGAGACGAGGCCGAGCCGGTGCATGCCGTAGAGCGCGAGGATCTGCCCGAGGGCGGAGAGGAAGATCGCGAGGAAGGCGCGGGCGGTCCGGATCTGGGCCAGGCGGGCGAGGCCGAAGGAGGCGACGGCCAGGAGCCAAAGGAGAGAGCCCATCTCGACGGCGTGATAGAGGGTCTCGGCGCGCAGGAGCGTTGCACACGCCAGGATCGGGGTCGCGGCGAGCGCGATGGCGTCGAGGCAGAGGAAGAAGGCGATCAGCTCCAGCCAGCGGTCTCGAGAAACGCTCCTCAAGGAGGGAAGGAGGGCGATCGGGATCGCGAGCCATACGGCGACGGCGACGCCGCGCGGCAGGAGGCCCTGGTGCTCCAAGAGGATCAGGCCCAAGGGCAGGGCGAGAGCGGCGCCGGCCGCGGCCACGCGCCGCGGAAGCCGGCCCTCGCCGAGCAGGCGGCAGAACCAGGCCGCCAGGGCGATCCACGCCGCGGTGAGCGGTATGTTGTAGAGCTGGACCTTCACCCAGAACAGCCAGTCGCCTTGGACGCCGAACTCGAGCGAGTCCGGTCCGGGCGACGGGAAGTCGGCGGGCTTGAGCGTCTGGAAGGCGGTGTTCACGACGAGATAAAGGACGAAGATGCGGACCGCGGGCCTCAGCGCGTGGTCGGGCTGCCGCAGCCGCTCCACGGCCCGGGAAGGACGCGCGAGGACGTCGAGCAGCAGGCTCATCATGCCGCCTCCCGGGAGTCGCGCTCGATGTGACGGGAGCCCCAATAGCAGGCGGCGGCCGCGGCGCCCAGCATGGTCATGGAGCCGACCAAGGCCAGGCGCAGCCCCCATAGGTCGGACGCGCGACCGATCAAGGTCGGGCTGAGGGCATCGCCCAGGAGGTGGATGACGAAGATGTTGGCCGCAAAGGCCATGGAGCGCATGGGCGCGGGGACGACCGCGACGATCACGGCGTTGAGGGGGCCCATATTAAGGAAGGCCAGGGTCTCCGCCAGGAAAAGCGCCGCCAGGGCCAGGGGAAAGCTCCCCGCCAGCACCGAGATGCAGCCCATGGGAAGGGCCAGCGCCAGCCCGAGGCCCGAGACGGCGAAATAGGCCTTGCCGGTCC
>DATLOS010000429.1:0-6919 GCA_035536155.1 Elusimicrobiota bacterium | reverse complement strand
TGATAGAGCGTCGGCCCGAGGTGCCCGGTCCGGGCGGCCATGAGGATGACCTTGGGGTCGCGCGGGTCCTGCACCATATGGTGGATCATGTGCCCGAGATGGATCGGCTCGGAGATCTTCCAGCTCCGGCGGGAGGCGTCGCCCTTGAGGATGAAAGCGCCCTTGCGGGTCGAGACGAGAAGGCCGGTCTTCATTTTCCCTCCACGCGCTTCTTGAGCGCGGCGTTCATCTCCAAGAACCCCGGTTCGGTCTCGCGGCGGAACTTGCCCTTGAGCAGCGGGACCAGGATGCCGGTAAAAGTCTCGCTTTGGACGAAGCGCGACTTGCCGTCGGGGAGCGGCTCGACGGCGAACGTGTGCTCGCCCCTTAAAATCCAGGCGCCGAAGGGCTTGGCGACCCAGACCATCCGCCGGCCGGGCTCGAGGACCAGGACCTTGCCCTTTCCCTTGATCGGCTTGGCCCCCGTCGGCTGGACCAGGACGTCTAGCGAGTTGCCCACGGCGAGCGTTCCCTTCGCGTAATGGATGAAGGGGTTCCACTCGGGCCACTTGTCGATGTCGGAGAGCACGGCCCAGGTCTTCTCCGGGGCGGCGTCGATGTCGATCTGCTTCTCGATCGCGTACTTGGCGTGCGCGGCCGGGGCGAGAGCGGCTAGAAGCAAGAGGCCTAGGAGAGGGCGTTTCATATCGGCCTCATTCTACTGATCCGAGCGCCCGATTGCACCTCAAGGCGCGTTCAATTCGCGCGCTCCGCGCTCGCGCGGAACTGCACCTTGGCGCCATCGAGCCAAGGGAGGATGGTGAGCTGGTTGTAGTAGGGCCGGTAGCCGCCCTTGCCGCCCGGGCCGGCATAGTCGAGTTCGAAAGTGATCCCGTCCTCTTCCGGGTGCAGGGAGCTGAGGAACTCCTGGAAGACGGCCTGCGGCATGGAGAAGGTGAACTGCGCCGAGCCGTTGGGCGGGATCACCATATTGGTCGGCTTCTCCAGCGTAGGCTTCGCGCAGGCGCGCGGCAGGAAGCGGTCCGGGCACGGCTCCCAGTTGATCGCGGCCTCCGACGCCACGTTTAGCTTGAAAGCCGTCCGGCCGCCGACCGAGCCGACGGCGTAGCGGTTCACCTGGAAAGCCGGCAGCGAGCCGTAGTTGTCGACCTGCATCACCCACTCGTAGGCGCCGCCTTCCACGGGGCGGATGGAGGCGATGGAGAGCGTCAGGAACGGGCGCTTCTGCCGGTACTCGAGGTACTGGAACAGCGCCGTCAGGCTCAGGAGCGCGACCGTCAGGAACTGGACGCCGACGAGCAGGTCTTGATGATGCTCGCGGGCCCAGGCCAGAAACCGGAGCCGGGAGAAGCGCCGCTGGCGGGGCAGGACGATCTTGGTCATCGGGCTACAGCTGCCCCAGCGCCCTCTCCGTCGCCTTGAGGAGGGCCTCCGGCCCCACCGGCGCGCCGGTCGCGTGGATCATCCAGAGATCCGGAGCGACGCAGCCGTAGGTCGCCATGCGCTCGAACTCGGGGCCGATCTTTTTCATGTCGCCCATCTTCTCTTCGACCTGGAAGGCGATCATGTGCCCGACGGGGTAGTCCGGCAGGTAGAGGACGCTGTGGATCATGTGCGAGTACACGCCCAGCAAGGTCACGTCCTTCCTGCCGAAGACCGGCGCGTAGTGCTTGTTCCAGACGTCCTTCGAGATAGCCACCGCGGCCGTGCGAAGCTCGGCGGGCGTGGCCTTGGGGTGGGCGTACATCCAATGCCAGACGCCCATGTCGACGAGCGCCACGCCCGCGATCTCGTAGGTGCCCCAGAAGTCGTTTAAGGTCTTGAGCGCCGCGGATTTCGCGGTGGGCTTGGCCAGGCCCAGGAGCTCCAAGTCGTGGCCCTGGAAGACGAAGGCCAGCGCCTCGGTGAAGGCGGTGTTGGGCACGCCGTGGAGAAGGGTGTGGTCGACGTAGTTGAGCGAGAAGGTCTGCTCCACGTTGTGGCCGTTCTCGTGGACCGCGATGTTGAAGCCCTTGTAGTTCATCCCCCCGCTCTCGACGCGGGTGCGCAGGCGCGCCTTCTCCGAGCGCATGTAGGCGCCCATGGCGTGGCCGGAGCCCCGGGCGGGCTCGACGGCGATGTTCTCGCTGAGCTCGCGCGCGCGCCGGGCGCTGAAGCCGAGCTGGGAGAGGAGCCGCGGCATGTCTTTCTTGTAGGCCTCCGCGGTCGGGTATCGCTTGGCCACGATCGCGTCGAGCTGGGGCTCGGTGTAGGCGCCCCGCTCGCGAAAGCCGTTGTACCAGACGTCGAAGGGCTCGAGCGGCCGCCCCAGGCGCGCCTCGATGAGCTTGGCGACCTTGGGAACCAAGGGCGAGGAGAGCACGTCCTCGAGCATCGCCTTCAGGCGCGGCTCGGGGATCTCCCGGTCCTCGTCGAAGCGGCGCGCGATCAAGGTCGGCGCGGTGGGCGAGTAGGGGTCGAGCCTGCGCTCGGCCTGGAATATGTTCAGGAGCTTCGCGTAGCGCGTGTCGGGCTCGCGGCCGGGGACGACCGGCTTGGCCGGGCCGTCCTGGACCGCCGAGGGGCGGGTCTCGTTGGTGAACGGGTTCCAGTCCAAGGCGGGATTGTCGACGACGCCGGCGGGTATGCTCTGGTCCACGATGCGCTCGAGCACCGCCTGGATCATGCGCTGCTTGGGCAGGCCCGCCGCGCCCTCGCTGTAGTCGGCTTTGATCTCGTCGCGCAGGTTCCAGTGGGACAACAGGCGCAGCTTGGGCGCGAAGAGGCGTTTGCCCGAGGCGTCGACCAGGTGATGCATCCAGACGTTGTAGTCCGCGATGTAGACCTCGGCCTCGGAGGTCGCCGCGGCGACGGCCTTCTCCACGTCCGCCGGCACCCGCCTGGAGAAGCGGGACGCGAGCCGCGCCTCGGCCCATTGCCGGCGCGACCACTTGGCCCCGTCGCTCAGCCGCTCCTGGAGCGTGGTGAGCGGGAAGTTGAGGAGCACCGTGAAGGCGATCTTGTGCTTGAAGAGGTCCTCGTTCAAGTGCGCCGAGGGGTTCTCCGCCGCGGGCGCGAAAGCCGCGAGGGCCTCGTCCACCGGGAGGATCGGGCCGATGTCCAGGTCGGTTTGGCGGCGCAGGTCCATGCTCAGGGCGGCCATGCGCCCGTCGATGGCCTCGAAGGAGCGCTCGAGATGCTCGAAGAGCGCGTCGAGCCGGGGCCCCTCGGGGGCGAAGTTCGCCTTCACGAACGCCGCGAAAGCCTTCGCGTCGCCGTCCTCCGGGCGCCAGAAAGCCGCGGCCTGCCGGATGCCGCGCTCTATGCGCGTCTCCTGTCCCGGATGCGCGGCGCGCAGCTCCTTGCCGAGGGTCTGAGCCGCGGCGGAGAGCGGCGTCGGCCTCGCGACTTCGGGCGCGCGAGCTGCCGGCAGCGCGGATGCCGGCGAGCCGGCGGCCAGGGAGCAAACGAGGACGACGGACAGGCTCTTCATGACGGCCTCCGGGAAGTCAACGAAGTCAACAAAGTCAACGCCTGACCCCTAGTACTTTTTCCAAAAGCGGTCCGCGGGCGGGTTGGGCTTGAGGGCCGGGTCGCCGTAGCGGGACCAGGCGAGGCGGGAGGTCAGGCGCATGAGCTCGAAGGCCTCGTTGTCGCGGCTCCAGCGCTGGTCCTGGAGGTTCTTGGTGAGGATGCAGAAGACGTAGGGGCCCGAGGAGGTCTCGACGAGCATCACCTCGCCGCGGGCGGAGTCGACGCCGCCCTGCTTGGCCGAGGCGCGCGCGCCCGCGGGAACCTGCGAGAGCCCCTCGCCGTCGTAGTAGCTGGCTCCCATGCGGCGCAGGAGCTCGGCGTCGGCCTCGGGGCCGTTGAGCTCGCCGCGGCGGGCGCGGGCCAGGAGCTCGACCATCTCCCGGGGCGTGGTCTGGCCCCAGCCGTAGAGGGTTCGGTCCTGCTCCCGGCCGGGCACGCGCGCGTTGACCCGGGTCTTCTCGAAGCCGCGCTTGGCCAGCCAGGCGTTGACCTCTTCTCCCCCGCCGATGATGTCCTGCAGCCAGAGCGCCGCGGTGTTGTCGCTCATCGAAAGCGACATGTGCCCGAGCCGCGCCAGCGGAAGCTTCGGCCCGGCGTTGAGGAGCGCCCCGGCGTCCTCGTCCGAGTAGGTCGAGGTGGACTTGAGCACCTGCGGGGCGTTGTAGTCGAGCTTGCCGCTCTGAACCCGGTCCAGGATCGCGGCGACGATGGGGATCTTGATGAGGCTCGCCGAGGGGAAGAGCTCGTCCTCGCGGGCGCCGGCCGCGACGCCGCCGTCGACGCCGCGCACGAAGACGCCGGCGGTGCCGTGGAGGGCCCCCACCGCGGCCTCGAGGCGGGCGCGCAGGTCCTCGTCGGTCTTGACCGGAGGCAAGGTGTGGGCGCAGGCGGCCGCGGCCAGGGCGGCGGCCAGGGGAAGGAGGGCCTTTCGCACCCCCACATTATATAGAAAGGCCCCTGGCGTAGACAGCGTCAATCTGTTAATTTAACGCAATGCTGGCCATCCTCCTGGCGGGCGCCCTCCTGCCCGCCGCCGCCCGAGCGGCCGAGCCCAAGCCCTACGACGACCTCGCCCGCGCCCTGGCGGGGATGCCCCAGAAGGAAGACGGCTCGCTGGCCGCGCTGGCCAAGGAGGCGGCCTGGGTCGAGCACGCGAAGGTCCTCTCCGCCGATTGGACGAAGCTCGAGAAGGCGCGCCTGGCGCCCATGCGCTCCTGGGCCGCCGCCGAGATCCCGGCCTCCACGCGCACCTTGTTCTACCCCTTCTCGGGCCCCGACTTCCTGACGGCGCAGGTCTTTTTCCCCAAAGCCCCGAGCTACGTCCTCTTCGCTTTGGAGCCCGTCGGGACCTTGCCCGACCTCAAGACCTCGAGCGGAACCGCCCTCTCGGGCTACCTCGAGTCGGTCCAAGAGTCTCTGGCGGATCTTTTCAAGCGCAGCTACTTCCGGACCCGGCGCATGCGCACCGAGCTGGGCAAGGAAGGCACCAACGGCGTGCTCCCCGTCCTTCTGGTCTTCGCCGCCCGGGCGGGGCTCTCCATCGAGGACGTGAAGGCCGTCGAGATCGAGAAGGACGGCGCCCTCTCCGAGTCGGCCTGGGAGAAGGCCAAGAGCCCCCGCGGGGTGAAGGTCTCCCTGCGCGACGCCGGAGGACGGGAGACCAGCCTCTACTACTTCAGCGCCGACATCTCCGACGCGGGCCTCAAGCGCCACGCCAAGATCCTGGCTTACATCCGGAGCCTGACGCACGTCGACACCTACCTCAAGTCGGCCTCCTACCTCCTGCACACCGACGACTTCTCCAAGGTCCGCGACGCGGTCCTCGCCGATAGCGACCGCGTCCTGCAGGACGACTCGGGGCTGGCCTACCGCGCCTTCGACCGGGCCCGCTGGGACGTGCGCCTCTACGGCACCTACGAGCGCCCCATCGAGGAGTTCCCCAGCATTCTCGAGCCCGACCTCGAGGAGGCCTACCTGACCGCCAAGCCCAAGCCCGTGCCCTTCTCCCTGGGATACCACTGGGGCAAGAAGCGCGGGACCAACCTCCTGTTCGCGGTGCGCAAGCCATGAGGACCGCCCGGGCGCTCCTCGCCGTGGCGCTCCTTTCCCCGCTCGCCCCGCGGCGCGCGTGGTCCGAGGAGCGCCGGCGCCCGCGCGGGACCCGGCCCGAGCCGCGCGCGCCGGCGCCGCCCACCAACTATCCCGCGCCGGCGACGACCGCGCCCGCGTCGCCCAGCCCGTCGACGGGCCCGGACGCCGCCGCGCCGCCCGCCGGCGCCGACGACTGCGCGGCCTTGGCCGCCGAGACCGGCGACGACCGCTACTTCGCCCCGCACTCCTGGAACGGCGGCCCCATCTTCATCGACCCCCGGAAGGCCGCCGAGATGTTCAAGAACCGGCCCGGCTACTGCGGCGAGTACCGCGCCGAGCTGCGCAAGATCGCGGGCTGGCGCTCGGGGACGCGCGACCGGGAGCTGGCCGAGCTCTCGGAGAAATGGGCCAAGCGCGTGTGGGAGAGCGCCTATCCCAACCCGGCGGAGGCCGCGCTGGTCCACTACGTCGCCTCGCAGGAGAATCCCCAGCTCCGGGACCTGCCCCGCATGCAGAGGGAGATCGTCTACTTGACCAACACCCGCCCGGCCGAAGACGGCGTCGGCAGGTATCGGGCCCAGGCGGCGCAGGAAGCCCGGAACCTCCTGCTGGTGCCGCCCCAGGAAGCCGATCGGGCCCCCGCGGGCCGCTGGCTCAAGAGCAAGGTCGGCGCGGACTACTCCAAGCACCTCCTTCCGTTTTACTGCGCCAACGAGATCGACCCGCCCGCCGAGCCCGCGCCGGGCCCGGAGGCGCTCCCGCAGGCGCGGCACGTCCGGCGCCGCGCGCCCGGCGAGGACGGCAAGGTGGAGTTCGACAACGCGGACCGGCGCCGGCCGGACGTCTACGTGGACCCCAACGCCGGCGACTCGCCGCTCGACCGCCTCCAGCGCCAGTGCTCCACCTACCGCAAGAGCATGGCGCTGCAGCGCCCCAGCGGCCCCAACCAGGGCTACGCCGGCTCCTCCGTCCCGGCCCCCGGCTCGGCGGACGCCGAGAAGAAAAAGTCCTCCTTCTGGGCGGACGTGGGCAAGGACGCGGTGGGCGCGGCCTTCGGCGCCGTGGCCGGCGCCCTCATCGGTTTCGTCTTCGGAGGCCCGGTGGGCGCCGTGATCGGCGCCGCCATCGGAGGGGTCGCGATGGCGGGAGTCGTCCACCTGAGCAACCATCCGCCCGGAGGAGGAGGGAGCTGATATGCGCATGACGGTCCTGGCCGCTCTGCTGGCGTTCATCGCCGCCTCGGCGCGCGCGGACGAGCACCGACCCCGCGTGGGCACGCCCACCCTCGGCACGAACGTGAATCCCGACGCGCCCG
>DATLOS010000428.1:0-7825 GCA_035536155.1 Elusimicrobiota bacterium | reverse complement strand
GCTCCGCGGGCGCAGCGCAGCCGGAGCTCGCCGCGCTCGAGGACGGCTCCGTACTGATCCTCGAGGATCGGCAGGAGCACCTTGCCTTGGAGCTCCGGCGTCTCGGGCTCCCAGTCGATATCGAAGAAGTCCGCGAACTCCGACGCCGGGCCGTTCTCCAGGACATCGCGCCACCAGAGGTTGGCTCGCGGGTCCGTGCTCATGTGGTTGGGGACGACGTCGAGGAGATAGCCCATCCCGCGCGCGCGCAGGGCGGCCGCGAAATCCCGGAACCCGGCCTCGCCGCCCAGCTCCGGGTTGATCGCGCCGCAGTCGGCGACGTCGTAGCCGTGCGCGCTGCCGGGCCGGGTCTTCAGGATGGGCGAGGTGTAGCAGTCCGTGATTCCCAGGTCGTCGAGGTAGGCCGCCAGCGCCGCGGCCTGGGTGAATCCGAACTCCGGGTTGAGCTGAAGGCGGTAGGTGGACAGCGGCGTCCGGCGCCGCTCGAGCACCGAGCGGAAGTCGAGGCGGCCGGCCGCTCGCGGGCTCGGGCCGGTCACGCCTTGACCGTGCGCAAGAGAGCGGTGGAGCGCTCCCGCAGGTCGTAGCTGAGCACGCCGGAGCGGATGCGGCGGGGCTCCGCGTCGGGGGAGGCGGTGTCCAGGAGGAGCTCCCAGGCCTGGCCCCGGCGGGTCGGGGGCAGGCGGAAGGGCGCCCGCTCGTGGTGGGCGTTGAGCAGCCAGAGCAAGGTGTCGTCGACGACGCGCGCGCCGCTGGCGTCGAGCTCCTCCATCGCGTCCCCCGCGAGGCGGATGCCGAGGCGCTTGATGGAGCCGCTGCTCCAGTCCGAGTCCGACATCTCCGCGCCGGAGGGCTCGAGGAAGGAGATGTCCTTGACCGACCCGCCGCGCAGGGGGCGGCCTTGGAAGAAGCGTCGGCGGCGGAACACGGGATGCGCCTTGCGCAGCTCGATCAAGCGGCGCACGAAGGCGAGGAATTCCCGCTGCTCCGAGGAGAGATCCCAGTGCGTCCAGCCGAGGGGGTTATCCTGGCAGTAGGCGTTGTTGTCGCCCTTTTGGGTTCGCCCGAGCTCGTCGCCGCCGCAGAGCATGGGCACGCCCTCGGAGAATAGCAGGGTGGCCATGAG
The DNA here is from genome assembly GCA_035536155.1 of Elusimicrobiota bacterium. Classification (GTDB taxonomy): domain Bacteria; phylum Elusimicrobiota; class Elusimicrobia; order UBA1565; family UBA1565; genus DATLOS01. The sequence goes on along the minus strand of DATLOS010000428.1, from coordinate 6,699 downwards.
GTTTCGCTTCTGCCGCTCCCGCAGCGCCCGGATGACCGGGTCGTCGGTCGGACCCTCCACGCCGCAGTTCCAGCTCAGGTTCTGGTCGGAGCCGTCCTTGTTGTCCTCGAGGTTCGGCTCGTTGTGCTTGTCGTTGTAGCTCACCAGGTCCTGGAGGGTGAAGCCGTCGTGGCAGGTGACGAAGTTGATGCTCGCGTACGGGCGGCGGCCGCCGTGCTCGTAGAGGTCGCTGCTCCCGCTCAAGCGCGTGGCCAGCTCGGCGACCCCGCTCGCCTCGCCTTTCCAGAACCCCCGCACCACGTCGCGGTACTTTCCGTTCCACTCCGTCCAGCCGACGGGGAAGTTCCCGACCTGGTAGCCGCCTTCTCCCAGGTCCCAGGGCTCGGCGATGAGCTTGACCTGGGACAGGAGCGGGTCCTGATGGATGATGTCGAAGAAGGCGCCGAGCTTGTCGACCTCGTGGAGCTCGCGGGCCAGCGCGCTCGCCAGGTCGAAGCGGAAGCCGTCGACGTGCATGTCCACGACCCAGTAGCGGAGGCTGTCCATGATCAGGCGCAGGACCGCCGGGTTGCGCATGTTGAGCGTGTTCCCGCAGCCGGTGTAGTCCATGTAGTAGCGCGCGTCCTTCGGCGAGAGGCGGTAGTAGAAGGCGTTGTCGATGCCGCGCAGGGAGAGGGTCGGCCCGAGCTGGTTGCCCTCGGCCGTGTGGTTGTAGACGACGTCCAGGATCACCTCGATCCCGGCCGAGTGGAGGGCGCGCACCATGCGCTTGAAATCCTGCACGGCGCCCTCGCCCGTGCGCGAGACGCTGTAGGCGACGGCGGGGGCGAAGAAGGCGTAGGTGTTGTAGCCCCAGTAATTCGCCAGGCCCTTCTCCTGGAGGTACATGTCGTTGGCGAACTGCTGGGCCGGCATCAGCTCGACGGCGGTGACGCCGAGCTCCACGAGATGGCGGATCGAGGCCTCCGAGGCGAGGCCGGCATAGGTCCCCCGGAGCGCGGGTTCGACCGCGGGGTTGAGCATGCTGAAGCCCTTGATGTGGAGCTCGTAGACGATGGTCTCGTGCCAGGGCCGGCGCGGAGGGGCGTCGTCGCCCCAGGTGAAGGAGTGGTCGAGCACGGCGGCCAGCGGCGCCAGGGCGGCGTTGTCGCGCTCGTCGAAGGAGAGGTCCGCCGCCGGGTCGCCGATCCGGTAGCCGAACATCTCCGGCGCCCAGGACACGTCCCGGCCGATCGCGCGGGCGTAGGGGTCGAGGAGCACCTTGTTCGGGTTGAAGCGGTGCCCGGCGGCGGGCTCGTAGGGGCCGCGGACGCGGTAGCCGTAGAGCTGGCCGGGCAGGACGTCGGGGAGGTAGCCGTGCCACACCCGGTCGGTCCGCTCCGGCAGCGCGATGCGCTGCGACTCCTTCCGGGCCTCAGGCGACTCGAAGAGGCAGAGCTCGACGGCCGTCGCGTTCTCGGAGCAGAGCGCGAAGTTGACCCCCTTTCCGTCCCACGTGGCTCCCAGCGGGTAGGGGCTGCCGGGGCGAATCCTCGTCATCGCGAGGAGTCTACTCCGCGTTCGGGCCCCCGCCCATCGAGGACCCGCAAAGATTTTATCGCCGGCTCAAGCGACGCTAACGGGAGATCGCCGTGCGCGTCTTCACTTTCGAGGCGATTTTAACATGGGGCCGAACGCGACGGCCTTGAGGGCGAAGCGCTCCAGGACGGCCGACATCGGCCCGGGGCGCCCGGGGGCGGTACCCGAGTCGAGGCGCCGGCTGATGGTGAGCCAAATCTGCTCCTCCAGGCCGATGCTTCCGCGATGGAGCGGCACCAGGTTCCCGGCCTTGAGGTCCGCCTGCACCGCCAGCGAATCCAGGGCGGCCGCGCCCTGCCCCTCGACGGCCAAGGTGCGCAGGAGGCCCGCATCCTCGATCTCGGCCTCCACGTTCGCGGCGACGGCATGGCGGTCCAGGTAGCGGTCAACCTCCTTGCGCGTCGGGTTGTCGGAGCCGCGCAGCAGCAGGGGCACCCGCGCCAGGTCCTTGGGGAAGCGCTTCACCCGCGCGGCGACCTCGGGGGTCGCCACGAAGCCCAGCGGGATGCGGCCGATGAGCTTGCTCCGGAACGCGCCGCCGCGCAGCAGCACCCCGAGGTCCACGTTCGAGAGGACGGCGTCCAGGAGGTTGCGGCGCATCCGGTCCTCGAGGTCCGCCAAGGAGGCGCCGAAGACCTTGACGCGGACCGCGCGGTCCAGGCGGCGGATGGCGTCGAGGCACTGGAGCACCACGGCGCGCGATATGGTCGGCTGGATGCCCAGGCGAAGGCTCGTGGTCGGCTCGTCGAGGCCCTTCTCGATGCTCGATGCCAGCTCCTGGCCGGGCGTGAAGATCCGCTCGCAATAGTCGAAGACGATCCGCCCCTCCGGCGTGAGCTCCACGCGGCCGCGATCGCGGGTCAGGAGCCGCTTGCCGCACCGCTTCTCCAGCGTTCCGATCTGCGCGCTGAGGGTCGGCTGGGCGAGGTAGAGGCGACGGGCGGCCGCGCTGATGCCGCCCAGGCGGGCCGCGGTCCAGAAGTAGTAGAGGTGGTGGTAGTTCAGGGGGATCATCAGAATTATCTATGGAATACACAAAATCTATCTATAAAGCAAATGGAACGGCCGGTGCTATAGTTTTGGACATGACTACTCCACGCCGAACGGTCGTAGCCGTGCTTCTTTCCGGGCTGCTTTCTTCCTGCGCCTCGCCGCGCGCGGCGAAAGGCCGCGGGGCCGAGGCGGCCGCGCCCCTCGCCGCGGGCGCCGGGGCCGCCGGCTCGGGGAGCGAGCCCTCGGTTCGCGGCGGCATCGCCCAGGCGGTGCCGCAGCTCAAGGCGATCCATTTCGCCTATGATCGCGCCGAGCTCGGCGCCCAGGACCGGGAGACCTTAGCCAAGAACGTCCAGTGGCTCAAGGAGCATCCGGAGATCACCGCCCAGGTCGCGGGCCACTGCGACCAGCGCGGCACGACGGAGTACAACCTCGCGCTGGGGCAGAGGCGGGCGGCCGCCGTGCGCGAGTACTATAGGATGCTGGGCGTCGCGCCCGAGCGCGTCGCCACCATCAGCTACGGCAAGGAGCGGCCGGTCTGCGCCGAGATGTCCGAGGCCTGCTGGGCCCGCAACCGCCGCGCCGAGACTTTGGCCGTGGCGCCGGCCCTGAGCCGGAACACCGTCCCGGCGGCCGGGCGCTGAGGTGCGCGCTCCGGCCGAAGCGCAGCGTCCGCTCATCGCCTGGGTGGACGAGGACCGCGAGGCGCAAGCGCTGGCCCGCGGCTGGCTCCTGGGCCGCTGCGACCTGGTGACCTACGCCGACGGCGCGCATTTCCTCGAGGAGGTCGAGGACCTGCGTCCGGATCTCGTCATCTTCGAGGTCCGCGCTTCGGGCGGCGACGGGCTCGCGCGATGCCGGAGCCTGCGCTCCGAGTCCGCCCTGGGCTCGATCCCGATCCTCTTCCTTACGCCCGCCTTCGGCGAAGCGCGGCTCCAGGACTACGTGGAGTGCGGCGGGGCGGGCTTCCTCGCGAAGCCGTTCGACAAGAAGTCTTTCCAGGTGGCGGTCCGGGACCTCATCCGGACGCCGCGCGGCAAGATGCCTCTGGGCTAGGCCGCGGGCGACATGACCGGCTTCGGGCGAGCCTTGCGGAGAGACCTGTCGAAGCTCGTCGCCGGCCTCCCCCTGGTTCAGCAGCTCGTCCTGACCGGAGCCATGGTCGGGCTGGCCGCCGGCGCCAGCGCCTACGTCTTCGACCGCCTGATCGTGCTGGCGAAATCGCTGACGCTGGACCGCCTCGAGCCGCTCCCGTTCGCGGCGCGCGCCGCGCTGCTGCTCGTCTTGCCCGCCTCCGGCGCGATAGCGGGCTGGCTGCTCATCGACAAGATCTGCCCGGAGGCCCAGGGGCACGGCTTCGACGTCGTCGTCCGTTCCATCTCGGAGGGCGATGGGCGCCTGCGCGGCCGCCTCAACCTCGTGAAGTCGCTCGCCTCCGCGATCACGATAGGGTTCGGCGGTTCGGCCGGGCGCGAAGGCCCTTCCGTCCAGATCGGGGCGTCCGCGGGCTCCTGGATCGGCCAGAAGATGAGGCTCCCGGCGCGCGACTTGAGGACGGTCACGGCGGCCGGCGCCGCGGCCGGGCTCTCGGCGGCGTTCGGCACGCCTCTTGCCGCCGTCTTCTTCACGATGGAGGTCCTGCTGCGGGATTTCGCGAGCGAAGCGTTTCCAGCGGTCGTCATCGCGTCCGTGACGGCCGTCGCGGCCGCGCGCTTCCTCCTGGGGAGCGAGCGCTTCCTGGTCAAGATCGCCTACGAGTGGCACGGGACGGCCGACTTCTTCGCTTACGCCGGGCTCGGCATCGTCGTTGCGCCCCTCGGCATCCTATACGAGAGGGCGACCGAGCTCGTGGAGCGCTCGGTCCGGCGCGGCCGGCTCAAGGGTTTGCCCGAGTGGCTCAAGCCCGGCCTCGGAGGCGCGCTGGTCGGCCTCCTAGCGCTGGCCGCGCCGAGCGTCCTGGGCACGGGGCAGAGGACGATCAACGCTGCGCTGAGCGGCGAGTTTCTCGGCTGGCGGGGCGCCGCGGCCTCCGGCGCCAAGATCGGGGCCACCGCGCTCACGCTCGGGTCCGGCGGCTCCGGCGGGGCCTTCATGCCGGCGCTGTTCATCGGCGCGACCGCGGGGAGCGCCTGGGGCGCGCTGCTGCGGCATTTCTGGGCGTTCTCGGGCCAGCCCGGGGTCTTCGCGCTCGTCGGCATGGCCTGCGTCTTGACCGCGTTCTACCAGGCGCCGGTGACCGCGATCGTGATGGCGCTCGAGGTCTCGCAGGATTACGACGCTCTCATGCCGGTCATGGTGGCCTGCGTGGTCGCCTACGTCGTCTCGCGGCGCCATCGAGAAGAGGTCCTCGTCGAGCTTTGATCCGGGCCTCGCCGGGCTACGCCGTCGGGACGTAGGCGCAGGAGGGATCCGAGTCGAGGAAGTTCCCGGTCGCGGCGTTCGCTCGCGCGCGGGAGCCGGCGCAGACCTGGGCGAACTCGCACGCGCCGCACTTCCCCTTCAGCAAAGACGGGTCGCGGAGGCTCCGAAACAGCGGGGAGTTCCGGTAGACGTCGGCGATCCGGTACCTGCGGACGTCGCCGGCGGGGATGGGAAGAAAGCCCGACGGGCAGATGCCGCCCCGGTGATCGATGAAGAGGAAGCCTTTGCCGGCGTTGACCGCCTCGGGCGACATCCCTATCGCGCCGCCGACGCCCCGGGGCCGCGCCAGGACGTGGCGGATCCGGGCCGCGGCATTCTCGCCCCGCCGGCCCTCCTTCATCATCACGTAGCGCCGGTAATGCGGGGCCTCGGTCAGCTTGACGATGAATCGCTCCTCGAAGTTGAGGCGATGGAAGCGCTCGAAAGCGAGCTCGAACTGTTCCGGGCTCAGGCCGCGCATCGCGCTGCCGCGTCCGATGGGGATGAGGAAGAATATCTCCCAGAACGCGACGTCCAAGGAGCGCACGCGCTCGACCATGGCCTCCAAGTGGGGGAAGTTCCAGGCCGCGAGGCAGGTGTTGATCTGGAGCGGGATGCCCGCTTCGCGGGCGAAGGCCGCGCCCTCCAGCGTCTTCGCGAAGGAGCCGGGAACGCCGCGGAAGGCGTCGTGGAGCTCCGCCGTCGGGGCGTCGAGGCTTAGCGCCAGCTGGTCCAAGCCGGCGTCCTTGAGGGCGGCGACGCGCTCGCGGGTCAGCCGGGGGGTGGCGGCCGGGATGGCGCCGAGCCGCAGGCCCGCGCGCTTTCCGTGGCGGATGAGCTCCTCCAGGTCGGGACGGTTGAGGGCGTCGCCTCCGGAGAAGACCAGGATGGGCGTCCCCATCGCGGCGACTTGATCGAGGAGGTCCTTGGCCTCCGCGGTGGTGAGCTCGTCCGTGTGGCGGCCCAAGATCGCCTGGGCCCGGCAATGCCGGCAGGCGAGCGCGCAGGAGCGCGTGGTCTCCCAGATGGTCAGAAACGGAGCTCGACTGAAGTCGACGGGGCGCGGCAAGGCATGCGGCACGTCCCCCGAAGACGCAACGAACCTGCTAGAGACGCAGGTAGGCTTTGAGCTGCTCCACGATAAAGCGGGCGTCGCTTGGACTTCCCAAGCCGTCGACCAGTTTGACCTCGCTCGCGTCCCGGCGGACCGCCTTGATCCGGTAAAGCACGGGGGCCGGGGCCCTGCCCCAACTCTTGTACTCCTCGCAATAGACCCGGCCGACGTCCGCGGTCGAGACGTCCCGAGGCCAGTCCCACGGCATGGGTCCGGAACGCGCGCTCAAGCGCGCCGCGTCGACGCGGATCACCGTCTTATTGAAGAGCGCGGCGAGGCCGGGGTAGCCGTACATGGCGATCGGCAGAAGCAGCATCAGGACGTCCGAGGAGTGCTGGGCCGCGCTCAATTTCGGGTTTCCGAAGCGATGGCGTAGGAACATGAAATAGATAAAGCCGCTCAGGCCGAAGCCCAGCAGAAAAAGAAAGGAGGCGCCGGCCGCCGAAGCCCAGTCCCACGTGATCTGCAGGGACGTCGCGTCCCGTTCCACGCGAAACCGCTTGCGCCGCCGCTCGAGCTCGTCGGGGAACTCGGGCGACCAATCCTCGGAAGGGTCCGCTGCCATGCTCGGGAGTGTAGTCTTTTTTGCCTTCTCACCGCATACTGGAGCCGTG
>DATLOS010000427.1:0-5678 GCA_035536155.1 Elusimicrobiota bacterium | reverse complement strand
GCTATCTCGTGGTCCCGCCGCCCAAGGACTGGGAGCCGGTGTTCAACCTCACCGCCAAGTAGGCTCAGTCGACGTACGCGGAGGCGAGCGCGGCGGCCGCGCGCTCCAAGAAGCGTCGGTCGTCGTCGCCGAAGGCCGCGGTCTTGTCGGAATCGATGTCGATCTCGCCGACCACCTTGCCGTTGGCGAAGATCGGGACCACGATCTCGGAGCGGGTGCTCAGGAAGCAGGAGAGGTAGCGGGGGTCCTTCTTCACGTCGTCGACGACGATGGTCTGCGCCTCGCGCACCGCGGCGCCGCAAACGCCCTTGCTGATGGGGATGCGCACGTGCTCGGTGGCCTTGGGGCCGTCCCACGCCTTGAGGAGCAAGGAGTCCTTCCCGTCCACCATGTAGACGCCGATCCAGTTGTAGCGGGGCACCTCCTTGCGCAGGAGCGCGCAGACCTCCTGCGCGGCGGCGTCGAAAGGCTTTCCGGCGGAGCAGGCGCGGGACACGCGCTCGAGGAGGGCCTCGGTCATTTGAAAATTATAGAAAAAGCTATACTCGGCGAGAAAGACGTGCCTCGGAGGACACCATGGACGACATCCTCATCTTGAGCGCGAAGCGCACCCCGATCGGCGCCTTCAACGGCTCCTTGGCGAGCTACACCGCCCCTCAGCTCGGCGCGAAGGCGATCGCCGCCGCGGTCGCGGCCGCGGGCGTTGGGCCGGCGGACGTCTCCGAGGTCGTCATGGGCAACGTCGTCTCGGCCGGGATCGGCCAGGCTCCGGCGCGCCAGGCGATGATCGGCGCGGGCATCCCGGTCGCGACCGGGGCGACCACGGTCAACAAGGTCTGCGGCTCGGGCATGAAGGCCGTGATGATGTCCTGCCAGTCGATCGCGCTGGGCGACTCCTCGGTCGCGGTCGCGGGCGGCATGGAAGCCATGAGCAAGGTCCCTTTCCTCCTCGACAAGGCCCGCTCCGGCTACCGCCTCGGGCACGGCAAGCTCATCGACGCGATCATCCACGACGGTCTCTGGGATCCCTACAAGGACGTCCACATGGGCAACTGCGGCGAGATGTGCGCCCAGAAGGAGTCGATCTCCCGCGAGGACCAGGACAAGTACACTCTGGAGACCTACGAACGGGCCCGCGCGGCCCAGGCGTCCGGCGCCTTCGCCGCGGAGATCGCGCCGGTGGACGGCATCGCGGAGGACGAGGAGCCCAAGAAGGCGGACTTGGCCAAGGTCGCGCGCCTGAAGCCCGCCTTTCAAGCGGGGGGGACGATCACGGCGGCGAACTCCTCCAAGCTCAACGACGGCGCCGCGGCCCTCGTCCTGGCCTCGGCGAAGGCGGCCGCCGGCAAGAAGCCGCTGGCGCGCGTGGTCGGCTGGTCGACCTTCAGCCAGGAGCCGGAGTGGTTCACGACGGCCCCGGCGGGCGCGATCCAGAAGCTCCTTCCCAAGATCGGCTGGAAGGCGGAGCAGGTGGACCTTTTCGAGGTGAATGAGGCCTTCGCGGTGGTGTCCTTGGCGGTCATGAAGCTCGCCGGCCTGCCGCGCGAGAAAGTCAACGTCAACGGCGGCGCGGTCGCCCTGGGTCACCCCATCGGCGCGAGCGGCGCCCGGATCCTCGCCACCATGATCCACGCGCTGTCCGCCCGCGGCCTCAAGCGGGGCGTGGCCGCGATCTGCTTGGGCGGCGGCGAGGCGGTGGCCGTGGCCGTCGAGCGGGTGTGACGCCTCCGGGCGATCTTCCCGGCCAGCGTTTCGACAAGCGTCCCCAGCTCGCGGACTACGGCGCCGCCGACGCGCTCGCGGTGTGCGGCGAGCTATTTCCGGGCCAGGCTCTCGCCGAGCCGGCTTTCCTCGAGGGCGGCTTCAGCAACGCCAATTTCCGCGTCGACGTCGGCCCCCAGGCCGTCGTCGTCCGCTTCTACCCCGGCGGCCCGGAGATCGCCAGGCGGGAGGCCTCGCTTCTCAAGCTGCTCGTCTCCCGGGAGATCCTGGTCCCGGCGCTCCTCGGCGAGTGCATCCGTTCCGGAGGGAAGATCGCGAACGTCGTGGCCTTCGCCCGGGGGCCTTCGCTCGCCGACCTCCTCGCCGCCCGGCCGCACGCGAGCTTGGCCGGCGCCTTCCGCGAGGTCGGCGCGCAGCTCGCGCGGATCCACCGGGTCTCTTTCGAGCAGGCGGGCCCGCTCGGCTCCGATGGCCGGGTCGCGCGCGGATTCGGCGACCTTTACGACGCGAGCGAGGCTTTCATCCGCGAGCCCCTTCGCGGGCGGGCGGGAGTCCGTCTGGGACCGGCGCTGACGGAGAGGGTCCTGCGGCTGGTCGCCCGGGACTGGCGCTTGGTCCGCGAGGCGCGCGGCGGCCCGGTCTTGGTGCACTGCGACTTCAATCCCAAGAACTTGATCGTGCATCAAGGAGCGGGGACCGTCACCGTCTTGGACTGGGAATTCGCCATCGCCGGCGACCCGCTCATCGATCTGGCCAACTTCCTGCGCTTCGAGGAGGACTACAGCCCATTTCTCATCGACGAGTTCCTTCGGGGTTACGCCGCCGCGGGCGGAGCCCTGCCGCCGAACTGGCGCCCGGCGGCGTGGCTGCACGATCTCGTGAGCATGTGCGCGCTGCTCGACCGGCCGGAGGAGCTGCCCAAGACGTTCAAGACCGCCCGGCGCGTAGTGGAGGACACGCTGCGGAGGTTCCAGGCGTGAGCCGCTGCGCGGCCTGCGAGCGCGCGCTCGGGGAGAAAGAGGAGCGCTTCGTCCCGCCCGTCTTGCGCTACGCCGCGGCGTTCCTCTTCGCCTTCGCCCACGCCGGCATGTGGGCGATGCAGATCCTGGCGAAGCCTTTCTGCCCGCGCTGCCGCGGGCTGCTCGTCCCGTCGATCGTCGTCGCCTGCGCGGGCGCCGTCGCCGCCGTCGGCTGGGCGGTCCGCTACTGGCTTCGCGCCTCGCTGGCCTTGCGGCAAGGAAAGTAGGCCCGAGTTCCCAGCAATCCCAGGCCTCTTTTGCGGCACCGCCAGGGACCGTTCGTTCCTCGCGGAAAACTCGCGGGGGCATTATCCTCCCGCCGTCATCGGCTCATCGGCGAGGGAGGCATCATGAGAGACACCTGGAAAGTTCTGCTGCTGATTCTCGCGTCCGCGTCCGGCTTGCGAGCCGCCCATGCCGAGCTGCCGTCGGCCAGCCAGATCGCCCAGATGTCGCCGAGCCAGCTGGAAGAGCTCGGCCGAGGCGTCGCCGAGACTCGCGCCGCCCTCGCGCAGGGGGACGTCGGACCGCGGGAAGCGTACGCGATGAAGGTGATCGCGGCGCTGGACGCGGCCATCGGCTCCGTCCCGGTCGTCTCCGCCCTGCCCGCGACCGGCGATCAGGCCGGCCTGCAGGCCTTGAGTCAGGCCGAAGCCGATCTGAAGGCGGCGGACCAGGCGCGCGCGCAAAGGCGCGAGGCCCTGAAGAGCATCCGCGCTGAGGCGGAGAAGGACATAGACCTTAGCCGCATATTCGCCTATGTCGGCCCGATCGACTGTCCGCCCAGCGACGACAAGCCCTTCGTCATCGAGATCGGACGGCTGGACGCCCAGATCGCGGCGGCGCAGGTGGAGGACGCGAAGGCGGGCGCGCGCTACGGGGTCGGCAACGACCGCTCCACGGCGGTGCGCAGCCAGGTGCGGCGCGCCATCGGCCACACCGTCCAGCGGGAGTTCCAGCTCGGCGGGGCCGACGCCGCGATCGCGGCCGCGCGGCTGCTGCGCTACAAGATCGACAAGATCGTCGCCGCCGAAGGGGAGAACCTGCACTATTGGTCCATGGATCTCGCCGGGCTCAGCCCCGCGCTTACGTATTTGATCGAGCGCATCCCCGAGGTGAAAGGGCCGTTGATCGGCGAGGACTTGTGGAAGGAATACGGGGAGATCGGCTACCGGACGTCGGAAAACCTCCGCCAAAAGTATGAGGGAACGCTTCAAGCGAATCTGGAGAGATCCCTTCTCGCCGTCAACGGAGCTTCGGCGTACATATACGACTACGTGCCCGGAGGCGGCGGCTATTCCGGCTCGGGCGGCGGCTCGTCCGGCGGCTACGGCGGCTCGGGTTCGAGCTCGGGTTCGAGCGGCCGCGGCGGCGGTTCGGGCCGCTATAGCGGGGGCCGCTACAGCGGCTCCAGCGGCGGCGGCGGAACGCTGCGCGACCTCAACGGAGGAGGCACCTATACCCCGGGAGGCGGGAGCTATTATTTCGGCTCGAACGGGAGCATCCACAACATCACCCCTTCGCCGGGGACGGGCTCGGGGGGCGGGATGGGCTTCTATTACAAGGACGGGCGGCCCACGATACTCCAGAGGCACCCGTGACTTGACAAGAAGGGGCGGAGCTGATATACTTCGAATACCGAAATATTCGGAATATGAATAAAACGCCCTGCCAGCAGCGCGCCTGCGAGCTCGTCGATTACCTGCAAGTGGTGATGGGCGAGGCCAAGGGCACGGACAAGAAGACGCCGGGGGTCTGCGAGATCCTGAGCTCGCAGGAGATTCAGGTTCTCTTGACCGTGGGCCGGCGAGGACCCTGCGCCATGAGCCAGATCGCCGACGCGATCCAGCTCTCGTTCAGCAGCGTGACCAGCGTCGTCGACAAGCTCGTCGAGAAAGGCGTTCTCCAGCGCGGCCGCTCCGTCGAGGACCGGCGGCTGGTCACGGCCGAGGTCACGGAAGAAGGCAAGCGGCTCTACGTGACGGCGCGCGACGGGCACATCCGCTTCGCGCACAGCATGCTCAGCGCCCTGGACTCGGGTGAGCAGGAGCTGCTGGTCAAGCTCTTCAAGAAGGTGGCGACGGCGATCCAGGAGGCGAAGAAGGCGGCGGCTTGATTTTTTTTGAAGAATATATTTCGGAAATCGAAAGATTCGAAAATCGAAATAATAAAAGGAGAGCACATGACCACCGCGACCGTCGAGAACGCCGTCAGCCCCGAGACCCTGCTGGCCAGCCTGCGCTGGCGCTACGCCACGAAGAAGTTCGACCCGGAGAGGAGGATTCCGGCCGAGCAGTGGGACGCCCTTCAGGAAGCGCTCGTCTCGGCGCCGTCCTCGTTCGGGCTCCAGCCGTGGAAGTTCTTCGTGGTGGAGGACCCGGCCCTTCGGGCGCGCCTCAAGCCCGCGTCCTGGGACCAGAGCCAGATCGTCGACGCGGACAAGCTCGTGGTCTTCGCGGTGAGGAAGGACTTCGGCGCGGAGGACGTCGAGCGCTTCGTGGCGAGGACGGCCGAGGTGCGAAACGTCCCGGCCGAGTCGCTGGAGCCCTACAAGCAGATGATGCTGGGCTTCGCCAAGAACCTCGCGCCCGCCGCGCGCCAGGCCTGGGCCGCGCGCCAGGTCTACATCGCCCTGGGGGTCTTCCTGACCGCTGCGGCGGCCCTGGGCGTCGACGCCTGCCCCATGGAGGGCATCGACCAAGCGAAGTACGACGAGATTCTCGGCTTATCGGGGAAGGGCTATTCGACGCTCTTCGTGGCGGCGGCGGGCTCTCGGGCGGCGGACGACAAGTACGCGACGCTGGCGAAGGTGCGCTACCGGCGGGAACAGGTCTTGGAGACCCTATAAAAGGAGGAATCATGGAGCTTCTCGAGTCGGACAAGCTGGTGCTGGCGGACTTCTGGGCGCCGTGGTGCGGCCCGTGCCGGATGCTGTCG
>DATLOS010000426.1:0-2226 GCA_035536155.1 Elusimicrobiota bacterium | reverse complement strand
TCCCATGGTCATTCCTCCCATGTGATTTTGGCCGCCACTTCCCGGCAGCCCGTGCCGTCGAACGCCCAGCGCCATCGGTGGCCGTCCTCGCCGAGGATCTCGACGTAGCTCCCCGCGTCGACCCACGGCGCGACGGCCCGGAGCACCGCCTCGTCGTCGCCGAGCTTCTCGCCCAGGAACTCGATCCCGACGGCGTTCCCGGCGCCGTCGAGCCCGAGGTCCCAGCGGGCGCAGGCGAAGGCCTCCTTGGCCGTCATGTCCGGCGCCGCCCGGCCGCGCTGCCAGCCGATCTCGCCCTTCGCCAGGAAGGCGAGCAGCGCCCGGCGCGCCGCCTCGAGGTTCTCCGCCCGGATCCGGAACTCGCTCGCCCCCTGCCTGATGTAGTAGCCCATGGCGATCCCCCTATTGGATGCCGAAGAACTGCGCGATCCCGAACAGCGTCGCCGCCTTGAACACGCTGTAGCCGTAGCCCCCGGGCTCGTCGCCCCAGCTAGGCTCGCCCGCGAACATCACCTGGGCGTTCCCCAGTTCCCGGCTGGCGGCGTCCCGCGCCCCGTGGTGCCAGACGTCGATCAGGGCGTCGACCAGGGCGGAGCCCGTCTCGACGCCGGCGGACGCCAGCCGGCCGCCCAGGCCGGCGACCTCCGCCCAGGCGTCCTCGAACTCCATGCCGGGTTCGCGCCCGCCTGGCACCGGCAGCGCCCCGGGCCAGGGCACGGGGCACTCGTCGCCCTGCTCCGGGAAGTCGAACTCGTGGAATTCGAGCGCCTCCTTGGTCGCCCGGAGCGCGTCCAGGGCCGCCTGCGCCACGGCGGCGGCCCGCCCCTTCGTCTCGTCGTCGGTCGGCAGCCGAGCCGGGCCCACGAGCATGTAGCCGATCAGGTCCATTCCCATCGTCCGTTCCTCCGTTGGGGTCGCGCGCGCCTTCAGGCGGCCTTGGGGTACGGCAGCCCGCCGCCGTGCAGGTCCGCCAACTTCGCCTTCCCCGCCTTCGTGAGGCCGAAGACGTAGGTCAGGTTGCCCGCGTGCGGCAGCCGCCGGAAGCCGAGGAGCGCCCGCGCGCACCAGGCGGCGAGGTCCTCGCCCGCCGCCCGCGCCGGCGCGCCGTGCCGCAGCAGTTGCCGCGCCGCGTACTCCCAGCCCCGTTCCTCGTTCCGGATCTTGGAGATCGCCCGCTCGGACACCACGGAGCCGTCGGGCGCCAGCACCAGCGACCGCTTCCGCGCGCGGCCGACGTACCGGGCGCCGGAGGCCTGGTAGATCGTCCCCCAATGCTCCGGCTTGACCCGCCGCCCCGCCGCGTCGAACCGGGCCGTCGGGTCGGCGTAGCTCACCACGGCGTCCACCGGCTTGGCCTCCCGCAGGAGCCGGAAGGCCCGGGCGAGGAACCACGTCTCGCCGTTGTAGGCCACCTCGGGCAGCAGCACGAAGCGCCCGAGCTCGACGCCCCGATCCCGCGCCAGCCCCGTCCAGCGGGGCACCACCGCCCGCTGCGCCGGCTCCGAGAACACGGCCACGCCGACGAGCCGCGCCCCCGGCCCGAACAGCCCGACCCGGAAGCGCGCCGCCGGGTAGCTGCCCGAGTAATGGTGCGCCTCCACGAAGGCCTTGGCCTCCCGGTCCCGCGCCAGCGCGTCGACCGCGAAGGCGGCCGGGTCGAACACCTCGCCCGGCGCCACCCACCGCTCGCGCCGGTCCTGCCACCGCTTGTCCTTGTCGATCATCGCTCCCCCGTTTCCGCTTCCCGCGTCTCCAGCGTCTCCACGTCCGCCCCCGCAAGCCGCAGCACCGCGTAGCCCGCATCGTCGACCTCGCCCATGAGCGCCCAGAATGCCGCCCGGTCGGACGCCGGTCCCCACGTCACCCGCTCGAGGACGACGTCCCGGTACACCGCCCGGTACTCCCCGAGGAACCGCAGCGTCTCCAGGCCCGCGCGGCTGTCGGTCATGAGCCTGAGCCGGATCCTCATTCCCGCCGTCCCCAGATGCGGCCGTCCGTCCCCACGTCGCCGTCCCTGGCCTCCAGTTCCGCCGCCACGTCCCACCGCTCGACGTCGACGCCGGCGAGCCGGAGGGCGGCGAATTCCGCCTCCCCGGCCAGGTGGCCGAACACCGTGTACCCGCCGTCCACCATGACGGGTCGGCGCCACGACGCCACGAACCAGGCGCGGAGGGCCACGCCGGCCACGAGCAGGTCGTTCCGGTCGTTGCGGGCCGTCGCGCCGGC
>DATLOS010000425.1:0-2562 GCA_035536155.1 Elusimicrobiota bacterium | reverse complement strand
GTCAAGGCGTCGGCATAGTGGGCGGTTTGCGCGCCTTCACGGCGAATCGCCGCAAGGAGCAGTCCGGAGGCGGCCCGCTCGAGTCCCGGCGCTTCCCCCATCCACTTGGCCGCCTGAATGACGTGAGCCAAGTTGTAGTCCTGTGGTCGCCGGCCGTACTCCCGGGCGATGGCGTCCGCCGCGGCGTTCGCCGCGGCCGCGTCGCCCGATTCGAGGAGGCGCCGGGCGATCTTCGCCCGGGAGAGGACGTCCAGCGCCGAGCTCATCTTGATCAGCCGCCGGCCGGTCGATTCCATGTGGAAGGCATCGCGGTCGCCCGCGGCTTCGCGCCGCTCTCCGAGATCGATGAGCGCTCGCCCTCTGGAGAGGAGCCGGCCCGAGAGGCCGGAGAAGAGGCTCTCCGCCTCGCCGAAGTATCCCGCCGCGATCAGCGCGTCGATGAAGGCGCGCAGCGCGCCGAAGCGGAGCAGGTGGAGCCCGTCGTCCGGCTCTCCATCTTCAAGGTCTTGCGCGAGCTCGCGCGCCAGCGCCACGCCGGCGGCGGCCTCGGCCCGCTGGCCGCCGGCGAGCGCCTTCGCCATCGTCTCAAGACGTCCTATCCGCGGGTCGTCGCCGCTGAGCCGGAGACCGGTGGCGAAATTTTGCTCGGGAAAGATCTCCGTCTCCCAGACGGTCCGTTCCTCTCCGGGCATCGGGACCCCGGCGCGCTCGAGCGCGCGGAGCGGCGAGGCGGCGTCGTAGCCCTCCTCCGCGGCGCGTTGGCGCTCGAGCAGGCCTTCGCGCTCCGCGCCCGACGCTTTCTCGGCGAGCTTGCCCAGCAGGGCGGCCTTGACCGGGCTCGACCAGAGCCGTTCGACCGCCGCCGTCGCCCATGCGGAAACCCCCGCTCGGCCCGCGAGCACGTCGGAGAGCAGCTTCCAGACCGCCTCGAGCCGGCCGCCATGCGTGGAACCGCCCGGCACGGCGTCTTTGGAGGCACGCACCGCCCAGTCCTGCGAGCGGTTGCGGTGCGGGCTCAGATGGATGTATTCGAGGAAGGCCGTCAGACCGGAGCTCTCCACGGAGGGGATCCCCAGCCGCGGCTCGCTCCATTCGCCGACCGAGCGCTCCAGGCCTTGGTCCACTTCGTCGAGCGCGCTGTTGAGCAGTCTCCGGTACAACCGGTCGACGCGCTCGAGATAGAGCGCCGTCCACGGGCCGCCTTGCGGCAGGGCGTCGACGAACTCGCGGATCCTGGTGACGTCGGCGCGGACCTTGCCCGCGTTGGCGCTGAACGGCAGCCCGGCGGCGATGATCCCGCCCATCAGATCGAGATACCGGAGCGCCTCCGCGTGCTCGCCGCCTTTGGCCAAGGCCAGCGTTATGTCGAGCCCGTTATCGAACTGGAAGGCCTCGGCATAGATCGACTTGGCCTTATTGCGCGCGCCCGAGGCCAGCAGGGAGTCGCCCAGCCTGCGCAGCGAGCTCCGCCACGCCTCCCATTCGATATCGCGTCCCGGCGTCAGCGCCCGGAGCTCGCGCTCGACCTGGGCCTGGTACTCGGACGCCCGCTTGGGGAAGAGTTCGGCCAAGATGAGCGGGGCGATGGGGCTGTAGGACTGGTAGCGATGGATTTTCTGCTCCTCGCTGACGTGCTCGCGGCGGAGATAATCCAGCGCGGCATCGAGGGCCAAGGCGGCCTCGCGCTTTTCCTGAGCCGAGACGGCGGGCCACGAGGCCGGCGCGGCCTCGGCGGCGGCCGGCTCGTCGGCGGGGCGCGCGGACTTGAGCTCCGCCAAGATGTCCTTCGCCGTGCGGTTGGCGGGGTTGATCGTGAGGAGCAGGCCGCCCGCGTCCCGCCCGACCTCGGTGGCGACGGCAAGAGCGCCGAGCTCCGCGGCCAGCGCGGCTTGGCCGGCGGGCGTGGCGCGCACCGGGAAGGCGAAGCGGTTGTCCGTGA
Source organism: Elusimicrobiota bacterium (assembly GCA_035536155.1). GTDB lineage: Bacteria > Elusimicrobiota > Elusimicrobia > UBA1565 > UBA1565 > DATLOS01. The sequence continues at coordinate 623 of DATLOS010000425.1, read as the reverse complement.
CCTCGGAGACCCAGCGCACGAACGCGGCCACGTCGCGCGCCTGCGCGGCGTCCTCCGCGGAGAGGCCGACGGGCGCCCCGTCCGCGTAGGCCAGCCGCGGGAAGACTTTCCACGATTGGGGGATGCTCCAGCCCGAGGAGACCTTGCGCATGAAGATCTGGGGCGTGGCCGGGTCCATGCCGTTGCGGCCGAAGAGCGCGGATATATAAAGGAAGCTATCCAGGTCGGCGGGATTTCGCGCGAGGGCTTGTTGCGCGCGCCAGTAGATGCCGAACGCGTTCTCGCGGCGCGAGGCCTCGGGCGCGGAGAGCGCCGCGGCCGCGAGCAGCGCCGCGGCCTTGGGGAGCTCGGAGGGCCGCGCGGCCAGGAGCGCCGCCAGCGGCGCCAGCCCGTTCTTCACCGTCTCTTCCGTCATGTTCACGGCGGCGCGCGCGGTTTCGGAGATCGCCTCGGCCAGCGCGTCCAAGCGTCCCGGCATGGCCTGGGCCAGGGCGGGCACGACGCGGCCGTGATAGGCGCCGGCGGCCTCGGCGCCGGCCAGGGCCTTCGCGGCGTCCTCGACGGCTCGCCAGAAGCCCTGCGGCGCCGAGGTCTCGGCGGCCTTGGAGAGGGCCTCGAAGCCG
>DATLOS010000424.1:0-3107 GCA_035536155.1 Elusimicrobiota bacterium | reverse complement strand
GGACGTCGCCAAGACCTTCGCCACCGAGGACATGGGTCAGCTCTTCCTCGGCCATCTGAGCTTCTCCCAGCTCGCGCTGGCCGCGGTCCCCGTGACCGTCCTCCTCGCCGCCGTGATGGAGGCGACGGGGCGGCTGTTTCCGCACGTCATGACGGAGCAGGACGGGGAGTCTCTCGAGCGGGAGTGGCTCGAGCGCCCCGGGCACACGGCCTTGGTGTTCCTGCCGCTGACCGTCTTCTACGAGGAGGGGATCTCCCGCCTGCTCATGTTCCTGATGCCCGCGGCCCTTCTGGCGCTGTACCTGGGCGTCCCCGCGGCCCCGCTATTTGCCCTCCTCTCCTTCGGCCCCGCCTACGCGTTCGCCCGCCTGCACGGCTATAGCGAGCTCTGGCCGCGGGTCTTCGCCGCCCTGCTCTTCAACGCGATCCTCGCCATGACGGGAAGCCTCTTCTTCGTCATGCTCATCCACTACCTCTACGACCTCTACGTCCTCGCCCAGATCCTCTGGGAGCACCGCCGCGACCCGGCCTGATTTGTTAGAGTAGGCCCGTGGGACTGGGCCTCCTCATGATGCTCCACGTGCTCGGCTTCGCCCTCTGGCTCGGGGGGCTTCTCGCCGCCCAGACGGCCGCCTTGGAGCGCGCGCGCGGCAAGGAGGCGACGCAGGCGCTGGAAAGGCTGGAGAAGCGCTTCCTCTACCTGGGCTGCCATCCCGGGATGGCCATGAGCCTCCTCAGCGGCGCCGGCCTCCTCGCTTTCAACTCCGCGTATTTCCTGGACCAAGGCTGGCTCTTGGCCAAGCTCTTCTTCGTCGCCGTGCTGGTCGCCCTCACCGTGCTCTCCGCGGCGGCGCGCCGCCGGGTGGGGACGGCCCGCCAGCCCGCCCTGTCGCTCCTCGAGCTCAAGCGCGCGCTCTCCCTCGTCACGGCCGTCCTCATCCTCGTCCTCGCCTGCGTTCGGCCCTTCTAGCGGCGACAAAAACGTCGCGGCGCGGCGATGGCCGCGGCCGGGCCGGCGGAATTACCCTGTTAGCAGAGGGAAGGAGGCGTTATGCTGAGATGGGCTTTTATTTTCCTGATCATCGCGCTGGTGGCCGGGGCATTGGGCTTGAGCGGGGTCGCGGGGGCCGCGGCGACGATCGCCAAGGCGCTCTTCATCTGCTTCCTGGCTCTGTTCGCGATCGCCCTGGTCGCCGGCCTGGCGGCGGGGCGGCGGATGCGGCGGACGCTCCAGGAGCCCCGGTCCGGAGAGCGCTCGGAGCCGCGCCACATCCTGCGGCGCTAGCGGCCGGCGGGGGCGCCCAGGCGCTCGAGCATGCGCCGGGCGTTCGGGTGGTAGCCCTCGTCGCGGGATTCGAGGATCTGGCGGTAGAGCTTTATCGCCTGCTCGCGCCGGCCCATGCGCACGCACATGAACGCCGCGATGCTGCGCAGCATGGTGGGGCAGTCCGGGCTGGCCAGGACGCCGGCCAGCTCCGCCAAGGCCCGCTCCGGGTCGCCTTTCTTGGCGAAGCCGACGGCGCCCACGTAGGACAGGTATTTCCAGTTGCGCGGCTCGTAGCGCAGGGCCTCGGCGAGGAGGGACAGCGCCTCGTCCGGGCGGTGCAGGTTGAAGGCCAGCGCGCCGGCGGCGTAGAGCACCGGATACTCGAAATACGGGTCGAGGGAGAGGACGCGCAGGGCCCGCGGGCCGATGTCCCGGTAGACGCCGCCGGCGTGGTCGTGCGGGCCTTCCTCGGGATGCTCGGCCTGCTCCCGCGCGTCCCGGTCCGGCGAGCCGTAGTAGACGACCAGGCGGATGAAGGCGAGGTCCGCCGCGAGGCGGTGCATGCCCAGGCTCACCAAGGAGGCGGAGGCGACCGCCTCTTCGGGAACGAGGCGCAGTTGGGAAGGCGGGGGAAACGGGTGCGGCGTCCGGGGGAGCGCGACGGCCGCCGCCGCGAGGGCGGCCGCCAGGCAGGCGCCTTCGACCGGGCCCCGCATCAGAACTCGCGGCGCCGGAAGATGCCCCACGCGCCCCCCAGGCAGGCGGCGCTGTAGACCAGGCAATAGGAAAGCGCGAAGAGGAAGGAGACCCCGCCCCCGGTGGCGTCGGGGATGCCCAGGCGGTCGCGGAAGTTGAAGAGCTGGAGGTTCGGCACGACGTAGGCCATCACGTACAGCGCCTTGGCCGACGCCCCGGCCAGCGCCTGGGTCGCCATGAAGCGGATCTCGAAGACGAAGTGGCCGAGCATCCAGCTGATGCCGGTCAGGCAGAGGGCGGAGAGGACGGAGGTCGAGATCATGGTGAGCAAGGTCGCCACCGCGGCCGTCACCGCGAGCTTGAGGCCGACCCCCGCCAAAGCCAGCAGGTAGCCGGCCTCCCAATGCCAGCCCTTGAACAGAAGGATGCTCACGTGCACGACGGCCATGGCCAGCACCGCGGTGAGCGCGGACAGGAGCAGTCCCAGGTAGCGGCCCAGCAGGTAGACCGAGCGCGGGACGGGACGGGAGAGGATGAGGTAGAGCGTCTTCGTCTCCATCTCCCGCACCAGGCCGGTCGCGGCCGCGAAAGTCACCGCGGCGGCCGCCAGCACGTCGATGAAGCTCAAGCCGAAGTCGAGCAGGACGCGGACCTCCTGGTCGGAGGCCAGCATGCCCAGGAGGACGCTCATGTAGAGCATGAGCCCGCCGAAGATCAAGGTGACGGAGAAGAAGCGCCCCCGGACCTGCTCGCGCCAGGCGTTGGCGCAGAGGATGCCCAAGGCGCTCACGCGGCCGGCCTCACGGTGTCCACGAAGATCTTCTCCAGGCCGCCCTGCGCGCTCCAGTCGGGCTGCGAAAGGACCCTCACCAGCTTCCCCTCGACGAGTATCCCCACGCGCGAGCAGAGCCGCTCCACGTCCGAGATGCTGTGCGAGGAGAGGAGCAAGGTCGAGCCCGCGCGGTTGATCCGGAGCAGGAGCTCGCGCACGTCGTGGATCGCCAGGGGGTCGAGGCCGCTCACGGGCTCGTCCAGGAGGATGAGCTTGGGCTGGTGCAGCAGGGCTTGCGCCAGCCCGAGGCGCTGGAGCATCCCCTTGGAGAACTCGCCCGCGGAGCGCTTCGCCGCCTTCTCCAGACCGACGG
>DATLOS010000423.1:0-8371 GCA_035536155.1 Elusimicrobiota bacterium | reverse complement strand
CCGCCTGCCTGGCGCTCCTGGGCGAGGCCTTGGGCGTGCCGGCCGGCCGGATCCGCTTGATCAAGGGCGGGCGCTCGCCCTCGAAGATCGTGGAGGTTCCATGAACGCAGTCCTCGCCGCGCTGCTGTGCGCCGCTCCCGTCCAGGCCCAGGTGAAGAACCCGGGCACCTTCGTCTTCGGCGCGGTGGCCGGCGTCACCAGCCTCGATCCGGTCTATCCCTACGACGCGGTGAGCCCCGGCGTCATCTTCAACGTCTACGAGACCTTGATCGCCTTCGAGGGCGAGCGCAACGACCGCATGGTCCCGCTCCTCGCGACCCAGGTCCCCTCGCGCGCCAACGGCCTGGTCTCGGCGGACGGGCGCACCTACACGTTCCCGATCCGCAAGGGCGTGCGCTTCCAGGACGGCAGCCCCATGACGCCCGAGGACGTGAAGTACTCGCTCTTGCGCTTCATGCTCACCGACCGCGCCGGCGGCCCCTCGTCCTTGCTCCTCGAGCCGATCCTGGGCGCGCCGAGCACCCGCGACGACAAGGGCGCCCTGCGCGTGAGCTTCGAGGAGGCGGACAAGGCGGTGTCGGTCCAGGGCGACCGCGTCGTGGTGCGCCTCAAGGAGCCGTTCGCGCCCTTTCTATCGATCATGGCGCGCTGGTCCTACGTGATGAGCAAGTCCTGGGCGAAGGCCAACGGCGCCTGGGACGGCGACGCCGCGACCTGGAAGAAGTTCAACAATCCCGCGAGCTCGGAGCCGCCTTTCTTCGAGAAGATGAACGGGACCGGGCCTTTCGCGCTGGAGCGCTGGGACCGGCAGTCGGGCACGGTGTATCTCAAGCGCCACGAGGGCTACTGGCGCAAGAAGGCCGCGCTCGAGCGGGCGCTGATCGTGCCGGTAAAGGAATTCGCGACCCGAAAGCTCATGCTCCAGGCCGGCGACGCGGACTTGATCGAGGCTCCGCGGCTCTACCTGTCGCAGATGAACGGCCTGTCCGGCGTGCGCGTCGCCGACGACCTGCCGCGGCTGATGACCGATCCCGTGATCTTCTTCACGTTCCAGATCAATCCCGTGGCCAACCCGGACATCGGCAGCGGCAAGCTCGACGGCGACGGCGTCCCGCCCGACTTCTTCCAGGACGCGGACGTGCGCAAGGCCTTCGCCTACGCCTTCGACTACGACGGCTTCGTGAAGGACACCTTCAAGGGCGCGGTGCCGCGCGCGGTCTCGCCCATCCCGCCGGGGCTGCCCGGCTACGACCCCAAGGCGCCGCACTACTCCTTCGACAAGGCCAAGGCCGAGGCCTATTTCCGCAAGGCTTGGGGCGGGAAGGTGTGGGAGAAGGGCTTTCGCTTCACCTTGACCTACAACCAGGGCGGCGACGTGCGCGAGTACGCCTGCCAGATCCTCAAGCGCGGCGTGGAGTCGATCAACCCGAAGTTCCGCGTCGACCTGCGCGGCGTGGAGTGGGCGGCCTTCCTCGACAAGGCGCAGAAGAAGCTCATGCCGGCGTTCTCCCGCGGCTGGACGGCGGACTACCCGGACGCGCACAACTTCGTCTTCCCGTTCTACCATAGCCAGGGACGCTACCCTTCCGCCCAGGCCTTCGCCGACCCCGAGCTCGATCGCATGATCGCGGCGGCGGTGCGCGAGACCGACCCGGCCAAGCGCGCGGCCCTCTACAAGAAGGTCGTCGCGCGCGGCCAGGACTTGGTCCCGCACATCCTGACCGTCCATCCCCGGGGCGCCTACCCCATGCGCGACTGGGTGAAGGGCTTCTACGACAACGCCGTGTTCATGGGCATCTACCTGTATCCCCTGTCCAAGTGAGGCGAGCATGACCAAAACCTTCCTGCTGGCCGCGCTCCTCGCGGCCCCCGGCCGGGCCGCGGAGCCCGTGCGCTTCCTGAAGATGACGGACGCGGAGATCGCCTCCGCGCTCAAGGAAATCCACGCGAGGAACCCGCTCCTCGAGGACCGGATCGCGCGCGTGAGCGAGGCCTTTCTCGGCACCCCCTACGTCCTCGGCCCGCTGGGCGAGGGGCCGAGCGGGGAATTCGACCGCGACCCGCTCGTCGACCTCCACGCGGTGGACTGCACCACCTACGTCGAGGAGGTCATGGCGCTCTCGCTCGAGCCCCATCTGGCCAAGGCGACGAAGCTGCTCCAGAAGATCCGCTACCGGAACGGGAAGATCTCCTACGAGACGCGCAACCACTTCCCCGAGGCCGACTGGGTGCCCAACAACGTGCAGGCGGGCTTTCTCAAGGACATCACCCGCCGAGTGGCGGGCGACAAGGCCAAGTCCGCGGGCAAGATCATACGCAAGCGCGCCTGGTACGAGGCGAAGAAGCTCGAGGACCTCAAGGGCTTCGACGCCGAGCCCGCCGCGAAGAAGGAGAAGCGCCTGGAGCGCTGGCGCGCGCTCGGCGCGCGCTACAAGGACCAGACGGTCGCCCTGGACTATCTGCCCATCGAGAGCCTGCCCAAGCTCGCCGACAAGATCCCGTCCGGGACCGTGGCGAGCCTGGTGCGCGAGGATAAGGAAGGCGTGCCCGTGCTGATCTCGCACCAGCTCCTGATCGTCGACAAAGGCGGCGCGAAGTTCGTCCGCCACGCCGGGACCAAGGACGGGGGCGTCGAGGACGTGCCTCTGCTCGCCTTCTTCTACCCCTACTTCAACTCGAAGTGGAAGCTGCTCGGCCTCAACCTGCTCGAGGTGACCGAACCCCGATGAGCCTGGCGGAGCGCAAGGAGCGCGCGCGCCGCCTGCTGGACGGGCTGCGCAAGCTCTATCCCGGGGCGGAGTGCGAGCTGGACCACTCCAACCCGCTCGAGCTGATCGTCGGCGTCATCCTCTCCGCCCAGTGCACCGACGCGCGCGTGAACCAGGTGACCAAGACCTTGTTCCAGCGCTACCGCACCGCCCGGGACTACGCCGACGCGCGCCCGGAGGAGCTGGAGGCGATCATCCGCTCCGCGGGCTTCTACCGCATGAAGGCGCGCGCCATCCGGGAGACGGCCCGCGCCTTGGTGGAGCGCCACGGGGGGGAGGTCCCGGACACGATGGAGGAGCTCCTCGCCCTGCGCGGCGTCGCGCGCAAGACCGCCAACGTCGTCCTGGGCACCGCCTTCGGCAAGGCCGAGGGCGTGGTGGTCGACACCCACATGAAGCGCCTGGCCTACCGCATGGGCCTGACCCGGCAGACCGATCCCGTGAAGGTGGAGCGCGACCTCATGGCCTGCGTGCCCCGCGAGGCCTGGATCGACTTCGGCCACTTCATGATCTGGCACGGGCGCCGGGTGTGCAAGGCGCTCTCGCCGGCCTGCTCCGCCTGCGCGCTCGCTCCGGACTGCCCCAAGCGCGGCGTTCCCCAAAGATTCAGTAGACCCGGGTGATCTCCACCGCCCGCGCGAACTCGTCGCCCTTGGCGGGGGGGGCGAAATCGGTCACCGCCAGCCCCGGGATCGCGGCGAAGAAGTCGCGGACCCGCCGCTCGTAGCTTTCGTCGATCGGGGCGAAGCGGATCACCCCGCCGACCTTGAGGATCCGCCGCCACTCCTCGACCACGCGCCGGACGAAGGCCTGGTCTCCGAAGAACTCGTAGGCGAAGATCCCCTGCGTGTCGTAGATGGCGTCCACCTGCGCGTCCGCGATGCGCGTGGTTTCGGCGCTTCCCCATAGGAAAGGCTTGGCCGCCAGGGACTTGGGGAGAATGATCCCGTTACTTTTAAGCTTTCGGGTGTCCGCCAGCATGCTCTTGCGCTGGCGCTTATTCAAGGCGATATCTATGCCGTAGGCCGGGACTCCCTTCTCCCGGAGCTCCTCGACCAGGAGGCCCCCTCCCGCGGTGGCGTCGAGGACCACCATCCCCCGCATCTTCTTCAGATCCATCATCCGCGCCGGGAACAGCCAGGGCATGACCTCGAGCCCCCGGTCCGTCCGGTTGTATTTCTCGGCGTATCGCTGGTTCAGCCGTTTGACGGTGACGGCGTTGCCGACCTGGCTCAGGTCCCCGACCATCAGCGCATTCTCGTTGAAGGAGACGCGGGTGTCCCCGAAGGAGACCGTCCGCTTGCGGTCCCAATCGGGGCGCGGGAGCTTGGCGTAGGGGAGAGCCTTCGAGCCGGGATCCAGGTAATGGCCCAAGTTGACCGAAGGGAGCTCCTTTTCCAGCTCGTCCCAGAAGTAGCCCAGGCTTCCCGGATTCTTGGCGATCTCCTGGTAATAGCGGGAGAGGTATTCGCGGGCGCCGATCGGGCGCACCCGGACCTGGGAATAGAGGGTCTGCCTGTCGCGAAAGGCGTGCCGGGCGATCTGCAGCCTCAGTCTTTCCTGCATGGGGCCGGAACGGCCGGGGTCGACTTCGATCGCGCGTTTCGGGCGCAACAGCAAGGTTTGATCGAAATACTCCCGGGCCGGCATCCCGTGGCGGCCTTTCTCGGAGCTGAGATCGTAGATCCGGCCCTCGTACTCCAGGACGATGTGGAAGGTGGCCGCCTCGGAGCCTTCCTTCCGGATCCCGAGCAGCGCCAAGTTGGGCTCCAGGGGATCGCCGAATTGATATTCGGCCGGACGGGTCAGGAACAGGACCCGGGCGCGACCCAAGTCGAAGCCCGCGCGATCGCTCTGCAGCAGCTGCAAGAGGCGCAGGATGTTGCGGCCGCAGTCGCCCAGCACGGGCGGCTCGGTCGCCTCCATGAGTCCCGCGGCCTGGACGACGCCGGCGTGCGACTCGGATATGGCCGCGGCGTTGTCGTATGCCTTGAGGAGGCGGGCGGAGAGCTCAGCGATCTCCGTCAATCCCAGCGACGCCAGCGGGGGCCCTTGGCGCGCGCCCAGCTGCTGGACCACGGAGGCGACGAGCGGCAGCGGCCGAAACCGGGAGGGCGCCTCCGCGGGATTCTCGCGCGGCTTTCCCGCTCGAGCGCCCGCGCCCAAAGGAGCGGGGGCGGGGGCGTCTTCGCGGGCGGGCGGCGCCGCAGCCTGGGCCAGGCTCGATTCCAGCGCGGTATAGAGCGCGGGCAGCTCCGCGTATTGCAGGGCGGCGCGGCTCAGGGCCGGGGCGTCGGCGGGGAGGGTCTCGGGCGCGGCGAGGGACGGGGCGCCGATGGCCAGATCCAGCGCGCCTTTGAGCTCGGCGATCGCGGCCGGGCCTTGGACCGGAGGGCGTCCCGCGGACGGCTGGCGGGTCAGCGTCGCCGCCTGGACGTCACGGGCGTTTGCCGCTACCAGCACCGCCAATGCGCCGGCGAAAAGCCTCCGCATGAATTGAAGTATGCGGGCATATCGCCAGGTTTCCTGGGGCATCCGGTACCCGGGCTTGCCCCAAGAGCCTATGTCGAAGTAGGTCTTTAGGTCCATGTTTGGCGAGACGATCGGCGCCACGGTATGCTATGCGGGGACGCATCCTGCTCGCCGCCTTCCTGTGCGCCTCCCTGGCCCGCGCAGGCCAGTTCCGCTCGAGCCGCGGCTCCACGACCGGCTCCTCGAACATCGGAGGAGCCGCCGCGGACCTGACCGGCGTCCCGCGGCTCGCGACCGACTTGAACCCGGCGGCGGCGGCCGGCGAGCTCCGCCTGGACGGCTTGGTCCAGCCGGAGGCCTCGCCCATCCTCCAAGGAGAGACGGTCCACCCCGTGGCGGTTTCCGGCGAGACGGCGCGCGAGCAGACCCCGCTGCAGGAAGCCGGCGGGCAGGAGGGCGTCCGGCGGGAGCCGCCGGCTGCGCCGGGAGACGAGAACACCGCTCTCCGGGATCCGAGACTCGCCCGCGAGGCCAAGGTCCTCTCGGGGAGCTCCGACGCCGACCCGGGAGCGCTCAAGGACGCCCCGGCCTCCGGCCAGGCCGGCCGCCTGGCGGGGGGAAAGGCGGAGGCGAACGCGCCCGCGCTCTACGAGAACGCCCGCCCGGCGGCCGACGTCGCGCTCACCGGCCACGAGGGCGCCGCGATCCTGAGCGGGCTTCTCCCCGCGGCCGCCGACCCGACGGTCGCCGCGCTCAACCGGGAGCGGGGCGTCGCCGGCGTCCTGGGCTGGCTCAAGCCCTGGCGCTGGGCGAGCCGCGCCGAGGCCCTGCGCCTGCGCCCGTCCGAGGTCTCCCTGCGGCTCATCAGCCAGTCGAGCATGCGCTCCGACGGCTTCCAAGAATGGGCGCGAGGCCCCGAGGGCCGCGGCTTCGCCTTCGCCCGCGACGTGGCGGAGCGCCTCGAGGCGATCGACCGCGAGCTGGGGGCGCGGGGGCTGGAGCGCTTGCCCCTGGGCGAGGGCGGCCTCGGGCTCCTTCCAGTGGAGGTGCTGACCGACCTCGAGATCCCCGACGAGTCCGCGCGCAAGAGCCTGCGCCACGTCGGCGCCTTCCACATGGGCGGGAAGATCTACGTCTACGCCGGCATCCTGCACTTGGCCGACGCGCGGGAGACGGCCGCGGTCATCCTGCACGAGTGGCTGGCCATGCGCACCGGCCTCCCGCACAAGGAGGTCGCGAGCCTCTTGGACGGCATCACCGGGCAGGCCTTCGGCTCCTGGAGCCGCGGGATGTCCCCGGAGGGCAGCGACGCCGAGCCGCCCCTGGTGTTCTGGACGCACCCCATCGCCGACTGGCGTCTTCAGGAATTGGCCGACCGCTCCGCGCGCGGCCCGCAGGAGCGCGACACGAGCCCGGTCCAGCCCGCACCGGCGGGCGATTCCTTCCGGGACAAGCTCCGGGACCCGGCCTGGGTCGCCGAGGCGGGCTTTTGGGCGCTGGCGGCGGCGGCCCCGACCGCGGCCTTGATCAGCCTCTGGACCGGCCTCTGGCCGGCGTTCGGAGCCGCGGCCGTCGCGGCGTCGGGAGTCGCCTTGATCGGCGCCGGGTGGTGGATCGCGCAGGCCTTGGTCGCGCACCGCTCGCGGCGCGACAGCGCGCTCGAGGAGCTTCTGGTCGCCTTCGGCGGGCTCGGCCTCGGGGTCCTGGTGATGGGCGCCGGGATCGGCGTCGCCTTCTACGGCCTCTTCGTGTTCTTCTTCGGCTGAGCGCGCGCGGCACCTGTGCGGGGTGCCGCACCCTGTTTTGGCCCGGGCGCCGTCTTGGCCTTGGCGCGGGGCGCGGGCGGGGGAGGCGGCCAGCCGGCGGCGGCCTGGCGCTCGCGCTCCGCCTCGAAGAAGCGGCGCAGGCCCTCGAGCATGGCGCGGGCGAACTCGCGGCGCTTGGCCGGAGTCAGCAGGAGATCTTCCTGGTCCGGGTACATGAGGTAGGCGGACTCGGTCAAGATCGAGGGCATCTGGGTGGCGCGCGCGACCATGAGGTTGCCGTAGCGCAGGCCCTCGCTGGGGAGCAGGGCGTCGCGCCCGTACGCCTGGTGCGTGGCGCGGGCCAGCGCGAGGCTGTGGGGATGGTAGAAGAACACGGAGTAGCCGTGGGGGCGGTCGAAGGGATTCTCCCCGTCGGCCAGGGCGTTGTTGTGGACGCTGACGAAGGCGTCGCCGCGCCGGCTCCAGGCCAGCCGCATGCGCTCTCCCAAGGTCACCTCGTCGGCCGGCGAGCTCCGGGTCACCACGGGCTGGGCGCCCTCGGCGGACAGCAGCGCCTCCAGCTCCTTGGCCAGCGCGTAGTTCACGTCCATCTCCAAAGTGCGGTGGGGGCCGATCGCGCCGGGGGAGCTGGGCGAATGCCCCGGGTCCACGATGATGACGCGCCCGCTCAGCGCCGAGCGCGGCTTGGGGGCGATCGCGGGGGGATGGCGCAGCTCCAGCCGCAGCGAACGCTCTTTATAGGAGACGTCGTAGCCCCATAGGCGCCGGCCGGGGCGCAGGTCGGCCGTCACCTCGACCACGTCGGAGCCGCGCTGCTCCCAGCGGACCTGGCGCAGGAAGTCGTCCTGGTCGTCGTAGATCACCCAGTTGGTGTGGCCCGCCGAGTAGTAGAGCCGCAGCGTGACCCGGTCGAGGTCGGGGGACTCCTCGACCTCGTAGGGGACCTGCTGCGAGAGGTCGAGGGAGATCACGGTCGAGCCGGGCGCGGCTGCCGCGCGGATGGTCCCGACCACGGCGGCGGGAGGGGGCGTGCCCGCGGGCAGGCGCTCCAGGCTCTTCTCCTCGATCCAGCCGGAGAGGCTGGGCGTGAGCTCGACCTTGGCCCAGCCCTCGACGCGGGCCGTGGTGAGAAGGCGCGTGCCCGGGGCGGGGAAGAGGATGAAGCCGCTCTCCGGGGCGCTGCGGATGTAGGTCGTGCCTCCGCGCACCCACGCGACGCCGGGCGGCGTCTGGGGCGTGCTCAGGCGGCCGTGGGCGGCGGCGCGGGTGACGACTCGCCGCTCGCGCTTGAGGGCCACCACGATCTCGGCGGAGGAGAAGCTATCGGAGGGGCCCACGCGGTAGGCTCCCTCGTAGAGCCCGGAG
>DATLOS010000422.1:0-3158 GCA_035536155.1 Elusimicrobiota bacterium | reverse complement strand
CGGCCGCCTTCCGCGAGTACCTCGCGCCGGTCGCGGGCCCGGCGCGCGCGGCGCTCGCCCACGTGCCGCCGCAGGACACCTTCCACCGCTGGCAGTTCTACACCGACTGCAACTACGAGCAGCTGCGGCGGGTCACGCAGGCGCTGTACCCCGAGCGGCCGGACATCGACTTCGCGATCGCGCCCTGGCAGGCGTACGAGGGCCCGGCGGCCGGGGCCGACGCCTGGTTCGCGGCCTTCTGCCGCCGCTGGGAGGACAAGACCCCCAGCTCGATCTTCTCGGTCGAGGTCGGCCGGGGCTGGACCCTGCTGGGCTCGTTCGCGAAGAACCGCGACCGCACCGAGTTCTACAACCGCAACACCGAGGTCCTCGAGCGGATCATCCGCCGCCACGAGGAGGACCAAAAGCTGGGCGCGCAGCTGATGAAGAAGCGGATCCAGGTGAAGAAGGCCGAGAACATCCGCCGGGACGGGCCCGACGCGAAGGGCCTCGGCGCGTACCGCCAGAACCAGGGCGGCCTCGAGGTGCACGGGGCCCAGAAGCTGCCCCCCGAGGAGCTGAAGCGCCTCGAGGCGGCGGGCGGCGACCTGAAGAAGGCCGAGGACCTCCGGCTCCTGAGCGAGTACCGGGCCACGATCAAGGAGCTGGGCGAGGCCAAGCGCGAGCTGACCTTCGATGAGCAGCGGAACCTCGACATCGCGCGCCGGAGCATCGCGCGCGCCGAGGAGATGGCGGCAGTCCCGCCCGACGCGGTGCAGGTCGACGTGTTCGCGACCGACGGCCGCGGCGGCTTCAGCCGCAGCCACTTCTACACGGAGGCCGAGGCGCCCGCGGCGCCAGAGGAGCCGCGGCGGGGCGCCGAGCTCGGCAGCCTGCATCCCATGGCGCGCCGCGCCGCCGAGCCCAGGCGCGCACCCAAGCCCGAGTAGTCGAGGCGGCCTTTTTGCGGCCTTCGGCGGCTCGACAGCCCCGCTCGCGGGCCGCGCTCCGTCTGTCAGTCCGGCGTCTGCTCTCCGGCGGCCCAGCGCCCGCGGCCCGCGCCCGCCCCGCGCCCGCGACCCGTGCCCGCGACCCGCGCCCGTCCGCAGCCCGCGCCTGCGGCCCGCGCCCCGCCCGCCAGCCCGGCGCCCGCCCCCTCCGGCGGCCCAGGCCCCAACGGCCCGGCGCGGCGTTTTCGCGCCGGGATAGGCATGGCGCTCGACGCCGCCGGGACGCTCACGACCTCCACGGGCCACCGGCTCAACCGGCTGACCCCAGCCTCCGACCTCTTCCTCAACCGCTCGACGGTCCTCTACGGCCCGAGCGGCTCGGGCAAGACGGTCATCGTCAAGAACATCATGCGCCTGCTCGCGCCGCACATCGACATGGGGATCTTCGTCTCGCCGAGCGAGCTCTCGAACCGCTCGTACAGCGACTGCGTGCCCCGCCCACTGCTCCACTACCAGCTGTACCTGCCGGACGCGTCGGGCGGCCGCGCGAAGAACGACGAGCGCAAGGGCGCGATCCGCTTCCTTGAGGCGATCTGGGCCCGAGCGGAGATGATGGCGGCGGTCCACGCGCGCGCGAGCGACGCGAAGGTCCTCTGCAGCCTCTACGGCCGCCTGCCGGCGGCCGCGCGGGCGGCGGTCGACCGCCGGATCGCGGCGATGAACGCCCAGCGGGCGCGCCTCATCGCGCGCCTGGAGGCGAAGTACCGCGCGGACCCCGGCCGGGCGGCGGAGAAGGTCCGCGAGGCCTCGGACCTCTTCCGCGCCTGGCTGGTGCGCGTCTACAAGGCGAGCATCGCGCCCCACGCGGCGCTCCTGGCGCGCCAGGAGCTGAGCGCGGACGAGAGCTTCAGCCTGACGAACATCCGCTTCAACCCGCGCCAGCTGCTGGTCTTCGACGACTGCGCCGACCAGCTCAAGGGCCTCTTCAAGCACGAGATCTTCCGCAAGTTCTTCTACCGCGGCCGCCACAACCACGTGACGATCATCATCTGCTGCCAGGACGACACGGACCTCGACACGAACCTGCGCAAGAACGCCTTCGTCACGATCTTCACCGAGGCGCAGGTCGCGCTGAGCAACTTCACGCGGGCCTCGAACAAGTTCTCGAAGCCCACGCAGGCGATGGTCGGCGAGATCATCGGCGACGTCTTCGCGAAGGAGCACCGCTACCGCAAGCTCGTCTACATCCGCGAGGACCCGCGCCGCGTCAACTTCTACCACGTGACGTTCGACTGCCCGCCGCCGTTCGTGTTCGGCTCCGCCGCGGTGCAGGACCTCTGCCGCGAGGTCGAGGCGCGCGACACGCCGATCGACCAGAACAACATCTTCTACTCGGCGTTCCATCCGGCCTAGCCGCCCGCGGCGCGGCGAAGGCCAGCGGCACGGCCGCCCGCCTGGCGGCATTAGAGCGGCGCGCGCGGGGGCAAGCATGGGCGAAGCCTCCGACTGGAAGACGCGCGACGCGTACCTGCTCTCGATCCTCGAGGTCGTCGGCAGCTACTTCGTCGACGTGTTCTACAACGGCCTCTACGCCGAGGCCCGCAGCAGCCGGGGCGCGGCGGCCGGCCTCGGCGATGAGTACGTGCGCGTCGTCAGCTCGTACGCCGCGGGGCTCCAGGACCCGGTCTGCTACAACAACATGGTTCGCGGCCTCCACCAGCGCTTCACGGACTCGACGCAGCTGGGCGACCTCGGCCTCGCCGGGGTCGTCGACCGCGTCGCCGGGGTGCTCGCGCCGGAGGGTGACTTCAGCCGGCTGCGCGCCGAGGACCGTGACTACCTGCTGAGCACCCTGCTGGGCGGCGCGGTGGCGGCCCTCGCGGCGCACGCGATCAGCCCCGCGGGGATCCGCCTGGTCGTGACCGACCGCGCCCCTGTCGCGGTCCGGAAGCTCCAGGACGACGCCATGCGCATCCTGCTGCACCAGCGGGACAAGATCTACGCCACCTTCCTCTCGGCGGAGGACAAGCGCCCGCCGCCGAAGCTGGTGGACGAGATGAGGACCACCCTCCGCAAGCTCGCGCAGGAGAAGGCCGCCGCGCTGAAGGCGGCGGAGGACGAGCGGAAGCGCGCCGACGGCCTCGCGGCGCAGCTCGCGGCCGCGGTCGCCGCCGAAGCGAAGGCCCGGGCGGCCGCGAGCGATCTGAACTCCAGGGCCCGGCACTACCT
>DATLOS010000421.1:0-3432 GCA_035536155.1 Elusimicrobiota bacterium | reverse complement strand
GGCGCCAGGCTCCGCAGCTCGCGCGAGCTGGAGAGCCTCGGCCAGCTCGCCAGCCTCCGGCCGCGGCCCGCTCCGTTCTGCAAACCCCGGGAAGGGCAGTTCCGGTTCGGGAGGTGCGGCGGGCGCCTCGGGCAGCTCAGGGAAGAGCGCGGCGAGCTGCCTCAAGGGCAGGGACCGCAGTTCGCCGAGCTGGGTGTCCAGGCCCTTGCGCGTGGCCTCGAGGCCGGCCGCGAGCGCAGCCGCCTGGGCGAGCCCCTCATCGCGCGCGGCCAGGAGCGCGTGGGCATTCTCGGTCTCGGCTTGCGCCGCTTGGGCCGCGGCGAGCGCGCCGGCCGTCTGCGCTTTCGCCGCGCGGGCGGCCGCCAGCCGCGAGCGGCCGCACTCAGAGCGACCCGCAGGGGGCGGCGGGCGGGCCCGGGCCCGCGCCAGGCCGGGGGCGCGGAGGACACCCGCGTTCTCGGCGGCCAGCGCCAGCCAGGCGTCCCGTAGCGCGAGACATTCGGCCCCGCTTTCCGGCACACCAGCTGCCGGCGCCTCGCCCACGCGCGCCCGGGCGTCCGCGGCTCGCGCCTCCGCCGAGGCGAGACAGGCATCCGCCGAAGCCGCCTCCCCGTCGGCCGCGACCGCCGCAGCCCCGGCGGCGGCCGCCCGTCCCTCAGCCGCGCCGAGAGCCCGATCGAGGGCCGCGGCGTCAGAGCCGCAAAACTGGCTGGCGAGGCCGCGCGCCTCGCCCTTCAGCTCTGCGAGCTGGCGGCCCGCGGCGCGCTCCAGCTCGGTGAAGCGTCCCAGCTCGAGAGCCGCCGCGAGGAGCCGGCGGCGCTCGAGCGGCCGGGCGGCGACGAAGCCCGCGGCTTCCGCGCCCTGGAGCTGGACGCTGGTCGCGAGCGCGGCCTCGGCCGAGCCCAGCAGGGCGCGGGCCTCCCGGAGGGTCCCGGGGATGTCCCCCTGGCTGCGGTCCTCGTTCGCGTAGGTCAGGCGGTAGCCCGCGCGGCCCTTGCCCGGGCCGAAGGCCTTCTCGACGCGGCCCCGGCGGCCGTCGATCTCGAAGTCCAGGGCCAGGCGGCAGCCCCGGGCGCCGGCGCGGATGACCTCGGCCTTCGTGGCGGCGCGCGGGTGCTCCTCGTAGAGCGCCAAGAGGAGGGCCTCGATGAGCGACGACTTGCCCGCGTGGTTCGGCGCGACGGTCCCGCTGACGGCGCCCTCGAGCCGGGTGAAGTCCACGACGTTGCCCGGCCCGAAGCAGTAGAGGTCGTCGAACTCGAGGCGGAGGAGGCGGACCCGCGCCCCGCGCAGGGCGGGCGCGGCCCCGGCCTGCCACCGGCCGGCGTGCAGCGCGACGACGGCTTCGGCGCGGGGGGTGGCCCCCAGGACGCGCCGGATCAGCGCGGCGTGCGCCTCGGGCGAGGAGAAGGCCTCGTGCGCTTCCGCCAGGTCGGTGCTCGGCGTCGCGGGCGCCCCGGGCGCCGAGAGCGCCGCGAGCGCCGGCGCGGCCGGGGCGCCCCCGTCGCGCCCGTCCCGCCCGCAAGGCCGCACGGCGCGCGGCGGCTGGCCGAGCCGAGCGGTATAGGCCGCGGCGGCGGCCTCGACCGCGGCGCCGGGCGCGCGGGCGTCGTGGACCAGCTCCCAGTACAGCGGCGCCGGCAGCGCCGGCTGGGCCGTCCGGTCGGCGCCCTCGGCCGAGATCACCACGCGGAGGAAGCCGCCCAGCCGGTTGGGGATGTCGACGCCCCGGACCGTCGGCGGCGCCGTGCGGTAGGGCGCGTGGCCGGGGCCCGGGCGCAGGTCCCAGACGACGAACCCGTGCCCGACGTGGCGCTCGCCGATGTTCTGCTGGACGAGGCTGCCGCAGTAGCCGGCCCGCCCCAGCTGCTGGCGGAGGTGGATGTGGCCGCCGAGGGCCGCGTCGTACCCGGCCAGGTCGCCGCGCCCGAGCGCGAAGTCGCGCAGCCGCTGGCCGTTCGGCAGGAGCGCGCCGTTCAGCTCCTCGTGGAAGAGGCAGACCCGCGGCAGCCCGCTGTCGTCGGCCGCGCCCGCCAGGGGGCGGGGGCCGTCGGGCGCCTTCACGTGCCACTCCACGCCGTGCGCGCAGTAGACGCCGCTGCGGCGCCAGTAGGTGAGGCGCGGCGGCGTCAGCAGCCGGTGGTCGGCCAGCAGGGGGGACAGCAGGTCCAGCGAGCCGGGCCGCGTCACGTCGGTGTCGTGGTTCCCGGGGATGAGGACCACGGGCGCGACGTCCGCCAGCGCGGCGAGGAAGGCCGCGACGTCCTCGAGGTTGTGCGCCGAGGCGCGCATCTTGTCGTCGAAGACGTCGCCGACGACGGCGATGACGGTCGGCGCCTCCTTCCGCAGGGCGGCGTAGAGGTCGGCGAACACCGCGCGGTACTCGTCCCGCCGGCGGTTCTGGATGTGGATGTCGGCGAGGTGCGCGATCCGAATCATGCTCGGAAGGGTGCTCAGCCTCCAAGACCGCCAGCAGGCAGGCTTGCCGGGTGGACAGCCTCGGGGGTGTAGGCGCCCGGCGCCCGCGCGCGCCGGCCGGCCTGCCAGCCGGCGGCCCAGGCGACCAGGGCGACGAGCGCGAACAGCCAGAGACTCAGCGCCGGGCGCAGGCCGGGCATCTTGGACCAATAGAGGCGGCCGAAGAGCATGGCGAGCAGGCAGCAGAGGCGCGCCCTTGCACGCACCGCGGCGAAGCTCGCGCGCCGGCCAGAGCGGCCGAGCCCGGCCGGAGACGCGAGCTTCTCGGCCCAGCTCATCGGCCCGCCCGGCGCGGACATCCCGGCGCCGCCCGCCGACACCATGACGGTGGCCACCCCCCGCGGCGGGCTCGTCGTCCCCCTCGAGGGCTGCGAGCACCTGCGCCCGCCCCAGCTGGAGGCGCTCAGGAACTGCCAGCCGATCATGGTCCATCGGCGGCTCCCGCCCGACGTGTTCCTCGCGCGGGTCCCGCGGGCCGCGCTCGCCGCGGTGTTCATCAGCGAGGAGCCCGCGGCCTCCGCGGAGTGGACCGAGCTGGCCTGGCACCTGCGGGCCGAGAGCCTGCGGCAGGAGCCCAAGCGGGTCACCTTCTTCTACCCCGTCTGCGCGTTCCAGCAGCTGCCGGGCCCGCCGGGCCCGCCGGATGCGCCCGGGAATTGAAGGCGCGGCGCCCGGCCGGATGGAACGCACAGGGAAGATGGAAGCCAGCCTCTGCCGCAACTACGAGCGCGCAGGGAGGTGCGCCAGGCCCCAGTGCCGCTTCCTCCACGCGGGCCCCGGGCCGCTCGCCTTCGCCGCGGCGAGCCCCGCCGATGACGGCTTCGCGCCGAGCGAGCCCGCCGTGGCCGGCGACCGCCCAGCGCCCGGCGCCGCGGGAAGGCGCGGCGCGCGCCGTCGTCGCCGGGCCCCCGCGGCGAGAGAGCCCGAGTCGCCGTTCGCGCTGGAGTATCGCCA
>DATLOS010000420.1:0-2248 GCA_035536155.1 Elusimicrobiota bacterium | reverse complement strand
CGCAAGAAGACCGCCGGCCGCAAGCTCTTCGAGTTCTTCTGCGCCCGCCGGCTCGAGGACAAGTTCACCAAGGACCAGATCCTCCTCCTCTACCTGAACTTCGCCTACTTCGGGCACGGCTGCTGGGGCCTGGAGAGCGCCTCCCGCTTCTACTTCGGCAAGCCGGCGCGGGAGCTCGAGCTGGCCGAGTGCGCGATGCTGGCCGGGATCATCGCCAGCCCCAACAACTACTCCCCCCACGACAACCTCGAGCTGGCCAAGGCCCGGCATCGGACGGTCCTGCGCCGCATGGCGGCGGCCGGCTTCATCCCGGAGAGCGCGATCGAGCGCTACTCGACCGAGTTCTGGGCGCGCATGGAGTCGCGCCTCAACCAGCCCGAGGTCTCCTTCTGGCGCATGCGCGTGAACGAGGCGCCCTACGTCGTGGAGGCGGTGCGGCGGCAGCTGGAGAAGGACTACTCCAAGGAGCGCATCCTCAAGGGCGGCCTGCGGGTGCGCACGACGGTCGACTTGGCGCTGCAGAAGGCCGCGCAGGAGGCGATGGCCGCGGGGCTGCGGGAGACCGCGACGGCCGCCAAGGCCGAGCCCGGCGCGAAGACTCCGCCCCTCGAGGGCGCGCTGGTCGCCCTCGACCCGAAGGACGGCGCGGTGCTGGCCGCCGTGGGCGGCCGGGGCTTCGACTTCCGCAATCAGCTCCTGCGCTCCTTCGACATCCGCCGGCCCATCGGCTCCTCGGTCAAGCCTTTCATCTACGCCGAGGCCATCGAGTCGGGCAAGTTCAAGCCGGACGACACCATGGTGGACGAGCCCATCAGCTTCAAGAACCCGGGCGGCAAGGCTTGGAAGCCGCAGAACTACGGCGGCAAGTACTACGGGAAGGTGACGCTGGCCCAGGCTCTCGCGAAGTCCCTCAACTCGGTGGCGATCCGGATCCTCGACGCGGTCGACATCGACGCCGTCATCTCTCTTCTCTCCAAGGCGACGGGCCGCGAGCCGAAGGATTTTCCCCGGAACCTCTCGCTGGCGCTGGGCACGGTGGATCTGTCCCCGGCGGAGCTGGCGGCGGCCTACAGCCTCTTCGTCAACGGCGCCCGCCCGGTTCAGCCCCATCTTCTCGCCGCGGTCGAGGACCGCGACGGCCATCCGCTCAAGGAGTGGGCGGCGCCCCCGCCGGCGGAGGTCGCGCTTTCCAGCCGCACCTGCGCGGCGGCGATCGAGCTCATGCGCGGCGTCCTGGCGGAAGGCGGATCGGCCTACGGGGCGGCTCAGCGGGCGGGCTTCAGCCTCCCCGCCGCGGGCAAGACCGGGACCACGAACGACTACCGCGACGCCTGGTTCGCGGGAGTCACCCCCGACCTCGCGGCCGCGGTCTGGCTCGGCCACGACGACATGCGCGTGGCGCTCGGCCAGGGCGCCACCGGCGGCGCGTTGGCCGCGCCCATCTGGATGAGATTTATTAAGGAGGCCTATCGGAATAGGCCGACGCGGGAGTTTGATACAATCGCCCCCGTTGAAAGCGCCCATGCAGCCCCGTAGCCCGATCCTCTGCCTCCTCGCGGCGGCCGTTCTCGCCGCCTGCGGTCCGACCAAGGAGCGCGAGCCCAACGACACTTTCGAGGCCGCCCAGTCCGCCCCCGCCAACGGCGCCATCGAAGGCACCATCGCCTCGGCCGGCGACGTCGACGTCTACGCGGTGTCGGTCAAGGAGGACCCGGGCGTGCTCTCCGCCAAGGTCGGCGGCATCCGCGGGGTCGACTTCGTCCTGAGCGTGCTCGACCCGAACCGCGTCGAGCTCAAGCGTTTCGACGAGACCGCCTCGGGCGGCGACGAGCAGGCTCTGGACATCGGCGTGCGCCGCGGCACGTACTACCTGCGCCTCTCGAACAAGGAGCCCTCGGCCAGCAACTCGACGCAGCCCTACCGGCTCGAGATCCAAGTCCGGCCGGCGGCGGGCAACGAGATGGAGCCCAACGACAGCCCCGCGGCGGCGAACCCGCTGGAGCCGGGGACCACGCTGAAGGGCCACTACTTCCCCTCGAAGAACCTGCTGGCGGTCGCGGCGCCGGCTCCCCTCCCGGCCCCGACCACGAGCCAGGCGGACGTCGCGGTGTCCAGCGCCGCCGTCGCGGTCTCCTCGGCGGCGCCCATGGCGCCCAACGCATCGGCCGATGGGCGCCAGGACGGCGTCGCTGCCGCGCCGCCGCCGCCGGCCGCCGCCGAGGGCGCGGAGGAGGATTGGTTCCGCGTC
>DATLOS010000419.1:0-3709 GCA_035536155.1 Elusimicrobiota bacterium | reverse complement strand
TGGGGAGGTCGTTGCGCACGAAGCGCAGCTCCACCTGCCCGAGGTACAGCCCCTCCTTGTCGAAGCGCGCCTGGAGCGCGGCGAGGAGGCCTTCCATGAGACGCCGCACGTCCGCGGTCAGCGCGGCGGGGGCGTCGGGGGAGCCCCACTCGACGTGGCGGTTCGCGTCGTAGAACTCGATGGCGCGCGAGGCGCTCGTCCCCTCGGACTTGGCGGCCCAGGAGCCGTAGAGCTCGGCGACCGCGCGCGCGAGGCTCGGCGGCGCGAAATGCGCGGCGGAGACCGAGCCGAAGCCGCGGCCGTTCATGTCGCCGGCGAGGCGGCTCAGCTCCAGCTCGGCTGACGCGGAGACGCTCTCCGATCCGTCGAAGCGCGCGCCCACCTTCGCGCCGCCCTGCGCCGCGGCGTGCTGGAAGGCCCCCAGCTCGGCCTGGAGCGGCTCGCCGCCGATCTTCGGCGCCTCCTCGGAGGCGACGGTCGGGGAGGGCTTGGGAGGAGCCTGCGTCGGGGCCGGCGTCCACGTCGGGATCGGCGCGGCCGGCGGCGCCGGGACGGCTCCGGGAGGCGGCTCGACGAGCGGGGTCGCGGCCGCCGCGCGCTCGATCGAGAGCGCGGACGGGGTCGGCGCGACGATCGCCAGCGGAGGCGCGCCGATCAGCGCGTTCGGGCCGGTCGTCAGGGAGAATCCGTCGCCGTTGGCCGCGGCGGGCGCCAGCGACGGGACCTCCGTGACGGGCGAGCGCGCGGGCCCCTGCTCGACCGCGCGCGGGCCGGCTTGGGCGAGGGAGGCCGAGACGAGGCAGGCCGAGAGGAGGGCCGCGCCCCGCGTCATCAATCGCGTCCCCGGGCGTCGAGGACGGCCTGGAAGCGCTGCGCCTGATCGGCCAGCACGTCCTCCTCCGTGCGGCGCAGCCCGCCGCGGCAGGCGAGGCGCACGGTCAGCGCCGCGCTGCGCGCGCCGGAGCGCCGCGCGTCGCCGTGCGCCGCCGCCGGCGCGCCCACCCCGGCCTCCCGCTCCGTGCCGTTCACGAGGACCAGGACGCCGCCGGGGACGACGGAGCCCCGCGCGCGGGTGTTGCGCACCTCGTAGAAAGTCGCCGCCGGGCCGTCCGGGAAGAACTCCAGCAGCGCGCTCAGGTAGGCGTCGCGGTCGAAGCGCGGGAGGTCCTGGGACTCGGGCTGGCCTCGCGCGAATCGCAGCTCCACGCGCTCGATGAAGAGCTCTTCGATGGGAAGCTTGCGGTTCACCTGGGCCGCGAGCTCCTTGGCGAAGGCCTCGAGCGAGTCGGCGGCCTTGGCGGGGACGCCCCGGGCGCCCCAGCGGCCCCGAGCCCCTCCCTCGAACAGGACGAACGTCTCCTCGGGCTCCTCGTCGCGCCGGTGCCTGCGGGACCAGGCTTCATAGAAGTCCCCGATCCCCCGGGCGAGATCCGGGCGCGCGAGCAGGCCGGACGGGAGCGTGCCGAAGCCGCGGGAACCGAGGTCCCGGATCGCGGAGCCCATGGCGTCCAGCAAGGCCTGTGCGCCCGAGCCCGCTCCGGGCAGGGACTCGAGGGGCTTCGGGGCGAGGACGGGGGGCGGGATGGGCGAGACGAGCTGGGCTTCCGGCGGCTGGACGGGGGGCGTCGGCGCATCCTGGGACGGCGCGTCGTCGAGTTCGGCCGGAGGGGGCGCGCCGGCGCTGGCCGGGAGGGCGGCGCAAAGGAGCAGGAGCCCGACGACGGGCGAGAGGGACATCTTCCACTATATAAGCCCGGGAGCGGCTGGGGTCAAGGCTGGGTCAGAGGTGCCAACGCCCGTATTGGGGCGGCTCGCCGGTGTCGTAGCTCTTGTTGTTGGCGGCATTCTCGAACTCGCGGAAGGCCGCGGCGGTCTCGCGGCCGTCGGCCTCGTCCATGGGCGCGTATTCGTCCGCCGCCCTCCGGAAGTGAGGAAGGATCCGCTTCACGAAGGATTCGGCGCTGACGGCCGGCGCCGGCCTTCCGTCGTCGCTCATCTCCGTCCGGGAGAGGACGAAGAAGCCGCCGGGCTCGAGCCCGGGCCGCCGCGGCTCCCAGCGGACCTCGAGGAGACGATCGCCGCCGTAGTGCGCGGCAGGATGGGCGATCAGCGACACCAGGGTGTCCGCGCCGTCCGTGAAGGAGACCTCGATCTGGTGCGACTCGCCGGCCGCCTCCACGCTGATCCCGCGCAAGGACACGGATTGGGGCCGGAAGCCGAGCGGGCGGCCGTCGACCTCGCGGACCGGGAAGACCTCGGCCTCGACCTGCCGCCGGTGGTGGGCGGAGACGAGGAGGCCCGCGGAGGCGAGGGCGGCCGCGCCGAGCAGAAGCGCGATGGTCCAGGCGCCCGCGGACGCCGCGAAAAGCAGCGCGCCGGCGGCCAGAGCCAAGGCCAGCCAATAGTACGTCGACGGGCGGCGGGCGAGGGAGGCGCTCTCCTTGCGCGTCGCGAGGCGGCGGCGGAGGATGCCGCCCCGGTCCGGCTCGACCGGCGTCGAGAGGGCGGCGCGGGCCAGGGCCTGCAGCTGCGCGTCCGGGACGGCCTTCCCGAACGCGGAGGCGGTGAGGCGCGCGACCTCGCGGACGACCTGGGAGTGCGGCATGCCGCCCGAGGCCAGGTGCTCGTGCAGGACGACGGCCGCGAGCTGGCGCGGCGAGGCGATGTCGGCCAGGCCCGCGTACACGCGGATGCGGCCCGCCGCGTGGTAGGCGCCGACCTCGCGCAGGTCCGGGTGGCCGTCGGCCTTCAGCTGCTCGCGGACGCCCGGCTCGTTCTCGGTCAGCGCGTCCACCTTGCCCAGGTCGATCGGCGCCCGGCCCGCGCGTCCCAGCGCGGCGTTGAGCTGGGCGACGGCGACGTGGAAGGTCTCGATGTCGAGAGGATCGGAGAGGTCCCGATGCTCCTGCCGCTGGAGCAGCCAGGCGCGGATCTCGCGGGGGACCAGCGCCTGAAAGCCCATGATCCAGTTCTCGACGCGCTCCTCCCGCGTGGCCGCGCGCTCGGGCGCGGGCTCGGCGACCTCGCCGTAAGCCGCGTCGACGGCCGCGATGCCGTCGGCGGCCCGCTTCTCGAGGCGGGCCCGGATCGCGGCGCCCGCCGCGCCGGTCAAGGCGGCGTCCGGAATCTCGTCGCTTTTGCCGGCGCGAGCTCCCGTCCAGAACCAACGCAGGACGGAAGCCGCGAGGCCGGGGCGGGCGGAGAGGCGTTCGCCTACGCCGGAGAGAGACGGAAGCGCGGTCGGTTTCGCCGCGGTTCCCGACGCTTGGGGCGCCGCGGCGAGGGCGTCGAGGAGCGCCTCGGGGCTTTGCCGCGCGCGAACGGGGAGGGCGGCGATGGCCAGCCCGGTCTGCGCCTCCGCCAGCGCGAGCTGGGCGTTCTCGGCGGCGATGGGCTGGAGACGGGGCGCCTCGCCCAGCGCCGCGGAAGCCTGCGCGCCCAGAAGATCGACGCCTTCGAGCGGCGTCAAGGCGGCGGCCGAGAGGGACGTCGGATCCGCGGCGCCGGTCGCGAGGCCCGGGCGCGCGTCCGCGCCGAAGGACGCGCGGGGCGAGTTCTTTAAGGAAAGGGCGGAGCATGGGAGCGACGCGAAGAGGCCGAGAAAGGCGGTCAAGGCTGCGCGCATGCCCCATTATTGGCCGGGCGGCGCTCCGGGGGAAACGGTCTTTCGTCGCAGGGGAACCTAGGACCAAGGACCTATGCGCCTTTC
>DATLOS010000418.1:0-3161 GCA_035536155.1 Elusimicrobiota bacterium | reverse complement strand
GCGACCGAGCCCGCGGTGGTGACGTTGGCGAGGAAGGCGCCCAGGAAGGCGCCCGGCCAGACGTCGTAGCCGAGGACGAGGACCGCGGCCAGGGCCAGCCCCGAGGCCGGCCACACGGGCGTCGCGCTCGGGGAGACGTAGGCCAGGCGCAGCCCCAGCTTGGCCGCCAGGAAATACGCCGCGGCCAGCAGCAGCACGTCGCGGCCGCGCTTCATTCGTTGATCCGGCACTCTCATAGTGTACGTTCTAGCGAAAGAGGCCGCCACCTCCCCCGAGGCGGCGGCCTCCGTCCTAAGATCGCCTCCGGAGGGCGATCGAGAGCTACTTGCCGACGGCGACGAAGAAGAGCTGCGCGTGCGCCTGCCCCTGGGTGTCGACGGTCCAGAGGTAATCGAGCAGGCGCGGATCGAAGAGCGGCACCCGCTGCAGCGTGCCGTCGCCGTTGACGTCGGCGTACACCGTGGTGAGCTCCTTGGTCGCGTCCTGGAAGCGGCTGCGCCCGCTCTTGCGGACATCCACGTAGTTCTCCGACGAGCAGGTGGCGACGTCGTCCGGCGTGCCCAGCACGCCGTCCGGCCCGGCGGCGAAGCCGCAGGTCCCGATCTTCATGGCCGTGCCCGGCTTGCCCACCAAGCGGGCCATGACGTTGTACTTCTGGAAGCTCGGGTCCTCGCAGTTCGGGTCCGTCGAGCCGCAGGTGTAGGGGTTGGCGGGGAGCTGGAATTTCGCCCCGTCGGCGTTGCAGGCGTTCCCGTCGAGGACCTGGAACGGCCCCTCGACGAGGTTGATTTTATTCACCGGGTTGATCTCCGCCTTCGTCTTCCCGGCGGGCTGGTCGGAGAAGTCGGCCTGGACGAAGATCACGTGCCGGTTGGTGCCCGTCAGCGGCTCGGTGGTGCAGGTCTTCTTCGCGATGATCTCCAGGTTGAACTCGGGATGTCCCGATGAGCCGCCCTGGGCCGCGGCCGGACGGCAGGCCAGCAGCGCGGCAAATCCCGCGACGATGATGTTCGCTTTCATGTTCCCTCCTGAAACAGCGGCAACGAGCATGATAGCTTCGCCGCGGAAACGGCTCCATGGATGGGCCGTAAAACTCCTGCGACCCGCGGGTGCTATAATCGCCCATGCACTCGTCCTTGGGCCCCGCCCTCATCGGCGCCGGCGTCGGCTTCTTCTCCGGGATGCTGGGCAAGGGCGGCAGCGCCGTGACCACGCCGCTCTTGCGCATGTTCCTGGGAACGCCGAGCCTCCTCGCCCTGGCCTCCCCCCTGCCGATGGCCGTGCCGATGACGCTCTCGGCGGCCGCGGCGTACCGGGGCAAGGGGCTCGTGGACTGGCGGCTCGCCCGGACGACCTGCGCCTGGGGCCTCCCGGCCACCGTCGCGGGCGCGCTCGCCAGCCGCTGGGTCGGGGGCCGCGTCCTCATGCAGCTGACCGCGCTTTTCGTCGCCGGGCTGGGCGTCCACGTCCTGCGCTCGCCGGAGGAGCCCGCCTCGGCCGCCGGGCGCCCTCCGCGCGCGGCGGCCGCGGCCATCGGCGTCGGAGTCGGCCTCCTTTCCGGCCTCCTGGCCAACACCGGCGGGATCCTCTACGCCCCGCTCTTCGTCTCGGTCCTGCGGCTGCCGATCAAGCGCGCCTTGGCCACGTCCTTGGTCGTGTCCGCGGCCTTGGCCGTCCCCGGGACCGCGGCGCACGCCTGGCTGGGCCACGTCGACTGGGCGCTGGCCGCGGCCCTGGCGGCGGGGGCCGTCCCGTCCGCTTACCTCGGGGCCCGCCTGGCCGTGTCCCTGCGCAGCCGGGCCTTGATCCGGGTTTACGGCCTCTCTTTGGCTTTATTCGGCATCTACGACTTCCTTTATGTCGAGCGATTTTGGTTACCGCGTCTGGGTCTTTCCTTTTTCCGGTAGCCGAGCTATAGTTAGGTCACGAAACGGTCCTATGCCCGCTGAGCGAAAAGGCGCGCCTGGATTTTCCCTGATCGAGCTGATGGTGGTGGTCTCCATCGTCGCGACCTTGGCGTCGATCGCCATTCCTAAATACGCCGACATGCTGCGCAAGGCGGAGGAAGGGGGCGCCAAGGGCAACCTGGGCTCCATCCGCTCGGCCCTGCAGATCTACTTCAGCGACAACCAGGGGATCAACCCGACCTGCACCTCGGGCCCTCTTTCCAACGTCTTCTCCAGGGCTCTGGTGCCGCGCTACATGTCCGCGGTGCCGACGGTGAAGACCGGCATCCACCCGCCCGTGAGCGACGTCTACTGCGACTATAAGATGATCGCCGGCTCGATCCACGACGGGCAGGGCTGGTACTACGACGGCGATACGCCCACGGACTCCCAGGTGGGCGGCGTCTGGGTGGCCTGCGACCACACCGACACCAAAGGCACGATCTGGACGAGCTACTGAATGGCCGACGAGCTTAACGCGGACGGAACGCCCAAGGGCGAGAAAAGCCAGCTCAAGTTCTTCGCGGCCGTGCTCGTGATGGTCGCCGCGATCGGGAACATGATCTACCGCCTCCCGGACAGCAAGTACCAGGAGACGCACGCCGACAAGCCCCGGCCGCCCCGCGGCGCGCCCCAGCGCCCGGCCGCTCCGGCGCCCGCCGCCGTCGCCGCCCGCCCGGCCGCCGCCGCCGCGTCCTCCGCCCCCGCCGCCGTCGCCAAGGCGCCCACCAGCTCCAGCTCCACGACCATGGCCGCCGGGCCCGGGAGCGGCGGCGCGGGCTCCGACGAGCCCGCGGTCGCCTGGCAGGACGCCTGCGCCGGCGAGATCGGCCTACTCTGCTACAAGGTGGCCGAGGAGCGCCTGCCGCGCTGCCTGCGCCCCTACGAGGACGCCCTCCGCTCCGGCTGCCGCACCGCCCTCACCCGCGGCGGCCTCCTCCCCGAAGAAGCCGACGATTAGTCCCCGAGCCGTCTTTCGAGCGCCCCGACCTTGACTCGCCCCTTTAACGCAACTATAGTAGTTACGTTATGGCCGCCAACACTCGCCTGGCCGTCGCGGCGCACGTCGTGGCCTTCCTCGCCTCGCGCGACGAGGACCGCGTCTCCTCGCTCGTCATCGCGGCCAGCGTCAACACCCATCCGGTCGTGATCCGGCGGACGCTCGCGGCCCTAGCGCGCCGCGGGATCGTCGAGTCGGAGAAGGGCAAGGGCGGA
>DATLOS010000417.1:0-8020 GCA_035536155.1 Elusimicrobiota bacterium | reverse complement strand
GGGCTCGTCCGGGCCGACGCCGCCGATCGCCGGGTCGCCGCCGCCCTCGGGGACTTTCAAGGCCACGCGCTGGCCCTCCAAGTCGGCGATCGCCTCCGGGCCGGGCAGGAGGGCGTGGGGCACGCCCCAGATGTCCCGGGCCAGGGCCTGCGCGTGCGAGGTCTCCCCCTCGTCCCGATAGGTGATGATCCCCGCGAAGGGGCCGATGCGGACGTCCGACTTGGGCAGATACTCCAGCGCCACGATCGAGCCCGCCGGGATGGCCATGAGCTGGGCCAACGTGGGCTCGCCGCGCACGATGACGAGCCGGCCCACGCCCTTGCCCGAGACCCGCGCGGTGGGCACGGCGACCCGCGGCGCGCCGAAAACGGGCTCCGCCGCCGCCGCGGGCGCGGCCGCCTGCCCGTCATCCGACGGCGAGATCGCCCGCTGCAGGTCCCGAGAGAGCGTCGGCATCAGTTGCCGGACCCGGGCGCCCAGCGGCAGGAGGAGCCCCTCGAGAATGACCGAGGCCCGCGTCCGATGCTTCTCGCGGCGCGTCCGGAACTCGAAGGCGCGGCTCAGGAGCTCCGCCAAGGCCCGGTCGCTCAGGCGCGATGAGAGGTCCGCGTAAAGGTGGGTGCGCCCCTCCTCGCTCACCTGCCCGTAGGAGCCGACCAAGCCCTCGAGCTCATAGCCGCCCGCGTAGCGGACGCCTTTCCATTCCGGCCGCGCCCCCGCGTTCGCGGCGTTGAGGCCCAGCTCGAAGAGCGCGGCCACCATGCCGATCTCGACCTTGCCCTCCTGGCCCCGCTCTCGGAAGAGGTCCATCGAATCTCGCCAGACGCCGTGGTTGCCGCTGCGGAAGCTCGCGGCCAACGTCGCGGCCCATTCCGGGGAGAGGTAGAAGATCGCCCGCAGCGCCCTCGCCGACGAGATCTTGAGGTGCAACCGGTCCCGGAACTCTCTGGCGAAGGCGTCGCCGGCGAGCTCCGCCTGGGCGGCGCGGCTCAGGAAGGCCTCGGCGTAGGCGAGCTCCGCCTCGGTGGGCTTGGGCCAGTCCGGGTTCCAGCGGCCGATGGACTCTCGGCGCGCCGCCGGAGCCGCGGAAGCGGTCGTCTTGCGCGCCGTGGAGCCCAGCCAGGGGGCTCTCGCGGCGAAGGCGCGGGCCTCCTCGGGCTCCAGGCCGCGCGCGTCGGCCAAGAGCTCCGGCGCCCCGCCGAGGGCCAGAGCCCGCAGGAGCCCCTCGTCGGAAACGGCGCCGAAAAGCCGCAGAGCCAGCCGGCGCAGGCCGAGCCAGGAGAGGACGCGGATCGCCGCCGCGCGCCAACCCAGCCGCCCGGGCGCCAGCCACGCGGCGGGAAGGCGGGAGAGGTCGGCCTCGACCCAGTGAAGGAGGAGCTCGCCCGCCTCCATCCCGCTCTCCGCCGCGGCGGCGCGCAGGCCGCGCTCGGCGGCGGCGCGCTCGAGCCAGGCGCCGAAATTCTCGCGCTCGCCGACCGGCATCCGGCGCAGCGCCCGGCGGTAGGCCCGGGCCGGGCCGGAGACCCGCAGCGCCCCGACCCGGACAGCCTGCTCGCGGGCTCGCTCCTCCCCGATGCGCGCCTGCAGGAGCTCGGGAGTCGCCAGGCCGGGGATGGCCGCGTAGGCCCGCAGCGCGGCGACCGCCTGGTCGGCGAAGCGCGCCTCGGACTGCCAGCCGCCGGCCAGCCAGCGTCCGGCGATCTTGAGCGTCTCGACGGCGGAGGCGACGTCGGGCAGGCCCACGCTGTGGGCCATCGCCCGTCCCGTGAGCGGAGGCAGGGCCGGCTCGCGCAGGTACGCCGACAGGAGGCCGAACGAGAGCGTCAGCCCCGCGCCGCCCTTCGAGGCCGCGATCACGGGGGACGCCTCCCGCGCCCAAGCGCGCACCCAGGTGGCCCGGCCGGCCAAGCCCCCGCCGGAGAAGTCCAGGGAGCCGTCGAAGCCGGCCAGCGCCAGGCTCAGGAGGGAGCGGGCGGCGCCGATGAAGACCTCGGGATAATTCCGCGAGACGCCGAGGAGGACGGGGTCGCCGCCCACGACCTCGTCGATGACCCGGCCCAGGTAGAACTCGGCCAGCACGCTTCGGTGGATCCGCGCGGCGTCGGCGTCCTTCGCGTCGGCCCGCAGGGAGCCCAAGGTCCGGCCCTCGAGCGACTGCCGGACCCACTCGGGCAGGACGCCGAAGGACCTCTCGAACTCCTCGGTCGCGGCCTTGACCGCCCCGGCGCGGGGATCGCCCGCGCGCTCCAGGGCGGCGCGGCCGGCGATGCGCACCGCGTGGACCGGGAAGTGGTAGGTGCGGGCGAAGGAGTCGAGGAAGCGCTTCTCCAGGGCGGGCGGGAAGGGCCCCATGTTGCCGCCCGCGTCGAAGTAGAGGGTCACGCCGCCGTTGCCCAGGACGAACTCGGCCCGGCCGCCCCACTTCTGGTACTGGAGGCCGCGCGGCAGGGGCCCGGTGTAGAAGTTGTTGCGCGGCTTCATGTGCCCGGGGATGACGAACTCGTAGGGCTGGTGCTCGAAGTCCCCCGTCACCGGGTCCCACAAGAACACCCAGCGCACCTCGGTCGTGTCCCCGCGCATGCGGAAGACGCCGTTGAAGAGGTTCTTGACCCCGTCCGAGTAGGAATAGCCCGGGGCGGGAGGGAGCTCCGGCAGAGCCGCCACCGCGCCGTGGTCGAGGGCCGAGGTCCGCGCCCCCGTCGTCTCCAGGAGCAAGGTCCGCGCGCCCGCCCGGCTCACGTAGTAGTAGCTGCTGCCCCCGTCCGGGCGCAGGCTCTCCTCGATGAAGTTGCCGTCCTCGTCGTAGCCCCGCCAGCGGCCGGTCTCCTCGAGCTCCGGGGAGCGCGAGTGCCGGTCGAAGCGGCCGCGCGCCAGCTCGTGGAAGTCCTCGGGCGTCGCGATCCGCGGGATTCCGTCGTCGGTCGAGCGCAGGCCGCGCGCGACGTTGGGATGGGCGTCCGAGGCGCCGAGAGCGACGGGGCTCGCGGCCGCGCCGAGCTCCGGCCTCGCCGCGGCCAGGTCCATGAGGGCGCCCAGCTTCTCGCCCGCGCCCAGGAGGCCGGCCTCGCTCTTGAGGCTGGCGCGGTCCAGCCCGCCCACGGCGGAGACGACGGCCTTCCACATCTGGGTGCGGGTGAGGCCGCGCCACGAAGGCTTCTCCGCGCCGCCCTTCTCGTCCGTGTCCGCGCCCGCCGGACGACGCTCGGGCGCTCCCGACGCGACCCGCCCGGGGATCGGCTCGGAAGCCGGGGCATGCTCGCGCTCCAAGGCCGACATGCCCTGGATCCACAGGGCGACGTTCTCCGCCGCTTCGGGCCGGGCGCTCAGCACCTGGTCCAAGGCGGGGTCGGCCGCGCGGATCGGGCTCAAGTAGTCCGAAGCGGAGAGCTCGGTCGCGCCCAGCGCCGCCGCGAAGGGCGTCCCCGCCGGCGCGGTCTGGACCAAGGCCTGGAAGGCCTGGGCCGGCACGCTCGCGGGCCGGGAGACGGTGTTCGCGGCGGAGGCCGGCAGGCAGAGCGACGCCGCCAGGGCCGCGGAGAGGGCTTTCTTAAGGAAAGCGGTCATCGGCGATAGTGTGGTCCCCGTCCGAGAGACGGGCAGGGGCCCTTCGACGGAATTAATCTAGGACTAAAGTCCTATGCGCCCGGCGAGGATCGCGGAGAAGGACCGGCCCTTGAGGCGCTCCAGCGGCAGGCCGGTCGCCCCCGCCGCCTCGGCCTCGGAAAGCGCCCCGCAGTTGACGGCGGCGGCGAAGAAATTGAGGAGCCCCTGGCCCGTGGCCGCGTCGTCGAAGACGGCGCCGCTCAAGGTCGCCCGGGCGGCTTTGTCCACGAAGTTGCGCAGCCTCGCCCCCGCCGCCGGCGCGCCCTCGAGGAAGTAGGCGTAGGTCGCGGCGTAGCGCGCCACCAGCTGCCCGGGGTGCAGGTCGCCTCCCTGGTAGTAGCCGTGGGCCAGGGCGTGGCGCACGTGCTCGTAGTGGGCCCGCCAGGCCGCGTGGACCGCGGCCCGGTTCTCCTCCTTTTGCGCCGGGCTCAGCTCCCGGCCCGGCGCGGGGCGGTGCGGGGCGATGGGCATGAGCTGGGTCCCGCCGTCGGAGAGCGCCACCCCCGAGCCCGCCAGGGCGACCTGGGTGACGTGGCGCGCGAAGTCCGACGCCCCGTGGAGCATGTGGCGATGGGCGGAGGTGATGCCCAGCCCCGCCGTGTAGTCGTAGGGCCCGAACTGCACCAAGGCGCAGCGTCCGCCGGCCGCCTCCACCAAGGCCCGGGCCGCGGCGCGGCCGTCTCCGGCGAGGATCGAGGCGGGGGTCTCGATCATGATCTCGATCTTGAGCGCGCCGCTCGGGGCGCCATTGGCCCGCTCCAGCGCGTCCAGAAGGCTGGCCAAGGCCGCCACCTGCTCCGGGATGCAGACTTTGGGCAAGGTGGCCACGAAGCGCAGCGGGAGCTTTCCCCCGCCCGCCCGCAGGAACTCGCCGACGAAGAGGTCCAACGTGCGCGCGGAACGCTGCGCGAACTCGGCGTCGAGCGCCTTGAGCCGGATCCCGAAAAAGGGCGGCAGGAGCCCCTCCCTCAGGGCCGCCCCCGCCTCGCGGGCGGCCGCGACGGCGTGGGCGTCCTCCTCGTCGTCGGGGCGCAGGCCGTAGCCGTCCTCGAAGTCGACGTGGTAGTCCTCGAGCGGCTCCCGCTCCAGCTTGGCCGCCACCCGCGCGCGCACGTCCGCGGCCAGCTCGCCGGACAAGCCCATCGCTTCGGCGAACGCGGCCGCATCCGGCGCGTACTCGCCCAGCATCTGCAGGGCGATGCGTCCGAGCTTGGGGGCGGTGTCCGCCTT
This sequence comes from Elusimicrobiota bacterium, assembly GCA_035536155.1. Classification (GTDB taxonomy): domain Bacteria; phylum Elusimicrobiota; class Elusimicrobia; order UBA1565; family UBA1565; genus DATLOS01. Next base: position 3,184 of record DATLOS010000417.1, on the reverse strand, counting down.
GAAGATGTGGGCTCCGCCGTAGACCGTGTGCACGGGCTGGCGGCCGGGCGCGGGGCCGGGATTGGCCCGGGCGAACGCGTCCAGGGCCGGCTTCAACGCGTCCAGGACGGAGCGGATCGCGCGCGGAGGAAGGGGCATCCAACGAGCATAGCGCCGGGCCGCGCGCGGGCCAAGCGGCCTTCGCCCCAGGCCGGCCTGGGTCCGAAGCCCCGCCTTCCTACTTGCGGGTTTTGGAGAGGGCGAGCAGGTGCTCGCCCAGAGGCGAGTGGGCCTCGAGGATGCGCTGAAGATCGAGCCTGGGGATGCGGAACACCAAGGAGACCTCCTCCGCGACCACGCCCGCCGAGCGCAGGCCGTCCTTGAGGAGCCCGATCTCGCCGAAGAGATGGCCGGGCAGGATCTGGTTGAGGAGGCGGCTCATGCCGGCCGAGAACTGGGTCACGGCCAGGCGTCCGGAGCAGAGGACGAAGACGTCCTTGCCCGGCTCGCCCTCGCGCAGGACCTGCTCGCCCCCGTCGTAGTGGAAGAGCGCCCCGCCCGGGAATAGCTCCTGGGCGTCGGCGGCGGTGAAGCCGTCCTCGAAGAAGCCCTCGAGGGTCAGCGCCGCGCAGACCGACTTCGCGGCGGCGTCCTCGAGGGGCACTTTCTCCGGCACGGCGCTAGTGTATCAGGGCCCGCGCTCCGCGTCCAGCGCGAGCGCCAGCTCCTTGAGCCGGCGCAGGTCGAGCTTGCCCGTGCCCAGGAGCGGCAGCGCCTCCACCTGGTGGAAGCCCTCCGCGTCCGGGATCCAGAGGTTGGGCAGCCCGGCCTCGCGCGCGCGGCGCACGAGCTCGGCGGCCTGGACCGGGCCGAGCGCGGTGTGCAGGACCACGAGGCGCTCGCCGCGCTTGGCGTCCGGCACGCCGGTCACGGCGATGGCGGCGTCCGGGGCCCCCGCGGCGGCCGCCGCGGCCTGCAGGACCTTCTCCACCCGCGGGTGCGGGACCATCTCGCCCAGGATCTTGCTGAAGCGCGAGAGCCGGCCGACGAGGCGGATCGAGCCGTCGGAGTTGCGCACCGCGATGTCCCCGGTCAGGAGCCAGCGCCTGCGCAGGGCCTCGGCGGTCTTGGCCGGGTCCCGGTAGTAGCCCTTCATCACGGAGGCCGCCGTGTAGATGAGCAGGCCCTCCTTGCCGAAGGGCAGGGGCTTGAAGGTCTCCGGGTCGACGACCAGCGGCGCCAGGCCCGGCAGGGGCCAGCCCAGGCCCCCCGTAAGCGTGCCCTTCTGGTCCGGCCGGTCGGGCTGGTTGAAGACGGCTCCCGCCGTGGACTCCGTGAGGCCGTAGCCCTGGAGCGGCCGGGTCCCGAACTTCTGGGCGAAGGCGTCGGCCAGCTCCTCGGGCAGGTCCTCGGCGCCCGCGCGCACGAAGTCCAGGGTGGCGAAGGCCTCGGCCGCCACGCGCTTGACGTAGTGGCGCAGCCAGGTCGGCGTCGCCAGGAGGCCGGTGAGCTTGTTGTCCCGGACCGCCTTCTCGATGCCCCGCGCGTCGAGCGGGTTGGGATGGTGGAAGGCGAAGATGCCCCGCAGCAGCGTGAACCAGAGCGTGGTCGAGTAGCCGAAGGAGTGGAAGAACGGGAGGATCCCCAGGAAGCGCAGGCCTTTGTCGTAAGGCGCGATCTCCCGCATCATCTCCATCTCGGCCTGGACGTTGAGGTGGGTGAGCTCGACGCCCTTGGGCAGGTCGCTCGAGCCGCTGGTAAAGAGTATCGCCGCGGTCTCATCGAGCGAGCGGGCGGCCCGGGGCAGGAAGACCCGCTCCGCCAGGAAGCGGGGCAAGACGAGGAGAGCGGCGTAGGTCAGGGCCTGCTTCCAGCGCGGGACGCCCGCGAGCAGGTCCTCGACGAAGAGCGTCCCCGGGAGCGCGGCCGCGGGCGGGAAGGCCTCGAGGAACCTGCGCGAGGTCAGGACGTGCCGCAGTTCGGCCTTCTCCACGGCCGCGCCCAAGGCGACGTCGCCGGCGGTGAAGTTGAGATTGACCGCGACCTTCCCCTCCGCCGCGAGGGCGGTGTTCGAAAGCACGGCGCCGACCGACGCGGGCAGGTAGACGCCCACGTTCTTCTCCGCGGCGGGCACCGTCTTCGCCAGCGCTCCCGCGAGGAGGACCGTCGCGGTCAGGGCCTGGCCGTAGCTCAGCCGGCGGCCCGTCGAGTCGGCCACGGCGGGCTTGAACCAGTTCCACTTCGCCACGCGCGCGAAGTCGCGGGCCAAGGTGCGTCCGCGGGCCCGGACCCGCGACTCCATGTTGTCGGCGCCCAGGAGCTCCACGGCCTCGCGCCCGAGCTGGGCCTCGGGCCTCTCCAGCGCCGGGCCGAAACGCAGCTGGAGCAGCCGGCGTCCGCGCATGAGGACCGCCTTGAGCGGCGCCCAGGGGCGCCAGGAGAAGACGCTGCCCCAGGTCCCGTCGACGTGGAAGGGGATCACCGGCACTCCCAGCTTGCGCACCAGGAACTCCATGCCGCGCTTGAACTCGTGCATGGTGCCGTTGCGGGTGGTGGCGCCCTCCGGATAGATCACCACGATCTCCCCCCGGGCCAGGGCCTCGCGGGCCAGGGAGAGGGACTGGAGGATGGACTTGGGGCCGTTGCCCGCCTCCATCGGCGCCACCGGGATCACGGGCATGCGCTTGAGGAACCAGTGGAACCAGCGGTTCTCGTAGTAGGGCTTGTACATGAGGAAGCGCACCGGCCTGCCGCTGAAGAGCCCGACGAGGACGGGGTCGAGGTAGGAGGGATGGTTGCCGATGAGGAGCGCGCCGCCGGTCTTCGGGATGTTCTCCAAGCCGTAGGCGCGCATGTCGTAGAAGACGCTCAGGATCGGCCGGAGGATGGAGCGCAGCAGCCAGAAGAGAGCGGACTGGGAGCGGCTGGAGAACACCTCGGCGCGGTGGTCCGCGGCGTCGGGGCCTTTCGGGGCCGAGGCGCCCGGGGCGGGCGCCAAGCCGCCGTCGCCGCGGGAGGAGGCGGCCAACGCCCGAACCGGCGCGGCGTCGCCCTCGGCCGCGGAGCCTCCATCCATGACCCCGCGCCAATGGCCGTACGTCGCGGGCCCGCTCAGAGCGTGCTGGATTCCGTTGAGGGTGGGCAGCGGCGAGGCCTCGCCCGCCTCGGGCTGGGCCGCGGCGGGAGCCGCGCGGCGCGGACTAGC
>DATLOS010000416.1:0-2931 GCA_035536155.1 Elusimicrobiota bacterium | reverse complement strand
CACGTAGGGCAGCCAGATCGCGGCGAAGCCCACGCCGAGGAGCTGGAGCCAGCCGCGGTCGGTGACGCGGCTGGCCAGGGCCATGAGCCCCGCGGCGAGCGCGGCGGCGGCCAGGCCGGCCAGGATGCTGCCCGGCACGGCGCTGGTGACGATCCAGGTGAAGACCAGGCTCAAGACCACGGCCTTGACCAAGTAGGCGGTGTTGAAGGTGCCGAAGACGGGGATCCAGAACGACGGCGGGTCGGCGCGGGAGGCCAACGAGATCAAGTTGCCGAGAAAGAGCGAGCCCAGGAACTGGCCGTGGAGCAGTCCCTTGCCGGCGGCGCCGGCCAGCACCTCGGCCACCTTGGCCAAGGTCAAGTACTGGATGGGGTAGAAGATCAGGGCGCCCAGGGCCAGGTAGAGCATGGCGGCGCGCAGGCGCTTCGGCGCGGGCGCGCCGTCCTTCACCGGCTCGGTGTAGTCGCCCCGCCAGAGGGCCTGGAAGCGCTCGGAGCGGACGATCCAGAAGACCAAAGCGCCGACCATGAGGATGGGGGTGCCGATGAACGGGAAGGCCGCCACGGACGCGGCGAAGAGCGAAGCCTCGAGCCAGTATTTCTTGAAGAAGCCGCCGATCCGGGCGGCCAGCGGCGCGGGGCTCGCGGCGGAGGCCTGGGAGGCCGGGGCGATGTTGGGGATGGTGAACCAGATGATGGGCAGGACGAGCAGCAGGTTCGCGGCCGCGGCGGCGGCGTAGACGGCGATCGGGCTCACCACGTCGGCGACGTGGCCGATGCCGAGGATGCGCCCGAAGAGGACCTGGAGGAAGTAGAAGTTCATGAGGGCGAAGTCGCTCATGGTCTGGATGCGGTTTCCCGGGATGACGCGGCGGATGAAGGCGTTCTCCGTGGTCATGATGGAGGAGAGGAGATAGCCCTCGGCCATGGCGGCCACGGCCAGGATCGGGAAGTTCAGGACGCCCAGGGCCCAGGCCGCCGGGAGTATGCTGAGCAGGGCGATGCGGATGGCGGTGTTGATGAGCATGGCGTTGCGCGGGGAGAACTTGTCCACCATGATGCCGTTGATCGTCCCGGTGGCGATCGCGGTCATGGTGCTCAAGGTCATGAGGGTGCCGTAGCCGTCCCAGCCCACCATCTTCACCGCGATGAAGGGATAGGCGATGGAGATGAGGAGGAAGGCGATGATGCTGACCGTGCGCTGGGCGAAGATGCCGGCGACGGTCCGGGGCAGGTTGACGTGCTCGGCGGACGGCGAGGCGGGCTTGGGCGCGGGCGCCAGGGCCTTGAGGAGCTCCAGGGAGGCGGCCTTGCCCGAGACGGGCCAGAGGAAGGCGTTGTCGATGCGCGGGTCGGCCTGGCCGCCCACGGCGATGGCCAGGGCGCCGGGCGCGCCCTTCGTCATGCGCGCGTCGGTGAGGAGGGGCGGGAAGAAGTAGTCCCCGACGACGAGGGTCCTCTCCGCCGGCACGGTCCGGGAGGGGAGCAGGCGCAGCGCGCGCTGGAGCCAGGAGAACGGGAGGCCGAGGCGCAGGACGTCCTGGAGGCGCTTGAAGCCGTCGCGGCGCTCGCGCAAGAGCGCGACGCCGGCGCGCTTGTCGTGCTTGGAGACGATGAGGCGCGCCGGGGCCCCGGGGCTGGCCCCCTGGCCGATCACGTCGACCCGGATGCCGCGCCGCGCGAGGGCCGCCTCGAGCCCGAGGCGCGCGGCCTCCAGGGAGGCGGCGTCCGTGGACTCGGCCAGGAAGGCGAGCGCGTGGTAGGGGCTCACGAGGCGCGAGGCGCCGCGCGCGGAGCCCGCGCCCCACTTCCCCTGGATCTCCTCGATCGCCGAGGCCAGGGCCGACTCCTCCGCCGCGGTCCACGGCGGCAGCTCGGCGACCTTCCGGGCGGCGCCGGTCTTGTCGTAGAGGAAGACGCGCCCGCCGCTGTCGGCCGCCACGATGAGGGAGGCCTTCTGCGCCGGCGTCAGGCCTTCGAGGGAGGTGAGGAGGGTCTTGTCCCCCGGAAAGCGGGGCTCGTCCACGCGAAAGCTGAGGATCGCCGTGGTCACGCCCGCGCCGGCCGCGGCCGCGAGCGCCGCGGCGGTCTCGGGGGACATGGGGCCGCGGGAGTGATCCTCGAGCGTGCCGTCCTGGTCGAAGACCGCCAACGCGGGCTTGTTCGCGGACAGTTGGGCCAGGATCTGGTCGGCGTGCGCGCGGGAGATCGGGCGCAGCGAACGAAGGTCTCCGAAGCGCTCGGCGAGCAGGCGCAGGGCGGCGCGGTGCACCTCGTAGTCGGCGGCCCCGCCCTCGGGGTTGGCCTCGGCGTTCCGGTTGAGCGCGGCCTGGGCCGCGTCGCCTCGGTCGGCGAGGGCGGCGACGGCGGCGCGCCGCTCCGATTCCGGCTTCGAGGAGTCGATCGCGAGGTCGGCGAGGGCATCGGGCGTCGCCGCGGCCAAGCCCGGCGCGGCGGCGGCGGCGCCGTCCTGGGCGGCGGCGAGGACGGCGCCGGCGTCCGAGAACCCGGCGCGCGAGCCCTGGAACAGCGCGCCGAGGACGCTGGAAGTCTTGCCTCCGTCGCCGCGGGCCTCGGAGACGCCGCGCGCGCCGGACTCGAGGGCCGGGGCGGCGGAGGCCTCGCGCCCGAAGCGGCCGTCGCCGATGGCGGCGGAGAGCGTCCCTGGGTCGGCGGCGCGCTCCGCGCCCGCAACGGCGGCGGCTTCCAGCGCGGCCTGGGGGGCGGCGACTTGGATCGAGGCGGGGGGAGCCTGGAGGCTCAGGGCCGCCGCATCAACGGTCGGCAGCGCGGCCGGGGCCAGATTCGCGTCGAGCGAGGGAAGCGCGAGCGCGGGCTCGGTCGCGGAGAGAGACGCCCCGAGGGCGGGGACCGGCGTCGGGCCGGTCGGCGCGACGGCGCTCGCCCGCGCGGCCGCGGCCGCGGCGGCCGG
>DATLOS010000415.1:0-12951 GCA_035536155.1 Elusimicrobiota bacterium | reverse complement strand
ACAGGGGCACGCGTGGCCGGGCGCCGGCGCCGGGCTCGAGGCGTGCCGCAGCCGCCCGGACGGCTACGTATGCCGGCAGTGGATCAAGCAGGTGGGCCCGATCGTGGAAGGGTTCTCCGCCAGCGAGGAGATCTGGAGCTTCTTGCGCGCGCACCCGCGCGCGTCAGCGGCCGACGGCCACGGGCCCTAACGGAGGCGGCTCCGCCGCTTTCGGGACGGCGGTCTTCCTCGGCGCCATGAGCTCCTGCGCCTGCCCCCAGGCGGCCTTGGCGTCCGCGTCCGCGGAGACCGGGGCCCTAGGCCGGGCCAGCTCGACGCGGGGCGCCGGCGCCGAGAGCCGGCTCAAGACGCGATCGTACTCGGCCTGCTCCCCGTCCGCCCAGGTCGCCTCGGCGGCGACCTGGGCCAGCACGGCGCGATCGCCGCGATGATGCCGCCTGAACTGCTCCAGCGCGCTCAGGTAGTTCCTGAGCCGCCAGAGGTTCTCGCGCGCGACGCCGCTCGCCTTGCGAACCTCCTCCGGCGTCTGCGCGAGCACCGGGAACACGGTCATGACGGGCCGGGGCGGAGGCTTGTGGACGTGGCGGGAGGCGGCGGATGCGGGGGCCGAAAAAATCAACGAGACTAAGAGCACGGCCTCGGCGGGCATGCCCTAGCGTTGCGCCGGGGAAGCCCGCTTTCAAGGCGGCGCTTGTCAGCGCGCGTCAGAGCGGGATGTTGCCCCGGTTCTCGTGCTCGCCCGGCTTGCGCTTGTCGCGCAGGAACTTGAAGGCGCGGATGGCCTTGTAGCGGAGCTGGCTGGGCTCGATCACCTCGTCTACCGAGCCGGTCGAGGCGGTCTGGTAGGGCGAGGCGAACTTCTCCGCGTATTCCTTGGAGAGCTTCTCCTTGAGCGCCTCCTTCTCGGTCGACTCCTTGATCTCGCGGGAGTAGAGGATCTCGACGGCGCCCTTGGGGCCCATCACCGCGATCTCGGCGCAGGGCATGGCGAAGTTGAAGTCGCTCTTCATGTGCTTGGAGGACATGGCGATGTAGGCGCCGCCGTAGGCCTTCCGGAGCACGACCGTGACCTTGGGGACCGTGGCCTCGGCGTAGGCGTGGAGGAGCTTGGCGCCGTGGCGGATGATGCCGCCGTGCTCCTGCTCGACGCCCGGCCAATAGCCCGGGACGTCGACCAAGGTCAGGATCGGGATGTTGAAGGCGTTGAGCATGCGGATGAAGCGCGCCGCCTTGTCCGAGGCGTCGATGTCGATCGCGCCCGCCTTGTGCGCGGGGTTGTTCGCGATCACGCCCACGACGTCCCCGCCCAGGCGCAAAAATCCCACGACGATGTTCTTCGCGTACTGGTCGTGCACCTCGAAGAACTTGTGCTCGTCGGCGATCTGCCAGACGATGTGATGCACGCGGTAGGGCTTCCTCGGGTCGACCTCGCACATCGTGTCCAAGAGCGGGACCGTGCGGCGCACCGGGTCGGGGTTGGCTACGCGCGGCGCGCGCTCCCAGCGGTTCTGCGGCAGATAGGTCAGGAGCTCCCGCACGCGCCTAAAGCAGTCGGGCTCGGACTGGGCCATGAACTGGCACACGCCCGACTTCGCCGCGTGCACCGCCGAGCCGCCCAGCTCGTCGAAGGAGACGGTCTCGCCGGTCGCGGCCTTCACCACCTCGGGGCCGGTCACGAACATGTGGCTGATGCCGTTGACCATGAAGACGAAGTCGGTGAGAGCCGGCGAGTACACCGCGCCGCCGGCGCAGGGCCCGAGGATCACCGAGATCTGCGGGATCACGCCCGAGCACTTCACGTTCCGATAGAAGATCTGGGCGTAGCCGTCGAGGGAGTCCACGCCCTCCTGGATGCGCGCGCCGCCCGAGTCGAGCAGGCCGATCACCGGCACCCGGTTCTCGTAGGCCAGGTCCATGATCTTGCAGATCTTCTGGGCGTGGGCGAGGCCCAAGGAGCCGCCGAGCACGGTGAAGTCCTGCGCGAACACGCAGACCTCGCGGCCGTTGATCTGGCCGAAGCCGGTGATCACGCCGTCGCCGGGGATGTGCTTGTCCTGGAGGCCGAAGTCGTTGGAGCGGGTGGTGGCCAGGAGGTCGAGCTCCTGGAAGGTGCCCTCGTCGAGAAGATAGTGGATGCGCTCGCGGGCGGTGAACTTGCCCTTGGCCTTCTGGGCCTCGACGCGCGCGGGGTCTCCCCCCTGCTGGGCGCGGGAGATGATCTCCTGCATGCGGCGCATGCTCGCGGGCGCCGGACGGGCCTTCTTGGTGCGCTTGGTCTCAGGCATTTTTTCCTCCGGACGGCAGAGCGGTGTAGGCGAGGCTGAGGACGTCGTCTCCTTCGAAGCGGCTCTCGTGGACGATGGCGGGGCGGCCGAGCTCGGTCCAGCGCTCGAGCGCCTTGCCGTGAAAGCTGAGCTTCCGTTCGGGTCCGACAAACCGGATGTCCCACATCCCGATGCTCAGGCCCGTGCCGAGGAGCTTGGCCACGGCCTCCTTGAGGGTCCAGAGCCTCGTGACCTCGCGAGCGTCGGGCTCGTCGGCGCGCTCGTCCGGGTGGAGGACCGTCTCCACGAAGGAGCGCGCGCGGGGTGCCACTGCTTCGAGATCGATCCCCACCGGCCGGCCGCTCAAGTCGGCCGCGGCGGCGCCCCCGGCGCGGCTGTGGGAGATGGAGATCGCGGGCCGCGGCGTCCCTTCCGGCAAGCGAAGCAGCGGCGCGCCGCTCTCGTCTTTCAAGACCTCGATGCGGTCGTCGGAGAGGTCCCAGCCCGCGTCCTTCAAGCAGGCGCGCACCGCCTGCTTCGCGGCCATGCGCCCGGCCAGCCAGTCCTTGCGCCGCTTGGGGAGCGTGTAGCCGGCCAAGAGCGACGCCTCGTCGGGGCTCAAGAGCCCCGCGGGAGCGGCGTCGGCTTCGGGCGCGGCCGTGCGCGCGATGACGGGCCGCATCAAGAGACCGCGATCATCCGGTAGTTCTCGAGCGCGACCCAGAGCTTGCCCGAGGCGTCGTAGACGTAGGCGTCGTAGACGCTCTTCTCGTTGCCCGCCGCGCCCTTGTAGCGGGTCCAGACCAGGAGCTCCTTCGGAGGCTCGCCGGTCTCGAGCACGGTGACCCGGCCGATCGAGTCGGGCAAGGTCATGCGCTTGGTGTAGTGCAGGTCGCGGTAGCCGCAGGCCTGGAACGCCGCCTCGATGAGCATCGGATTGAAGCGCAGCGCCTCCCCGCCCGTCGCCCACAGCGGCGTCGACGGCCGGCGGTAGACGGCCAGCGACTCCTTATCGCTCGTCGACGCGATGCCGGCGAGGACCTGGAAGCTGGGGCCGTGGAAGTAGGCGGTGTAGATCGCCTCTGCCTTCACCGCGAAGTCCTTGCCCGCGGCGGGTTTTTTAAGGCTCTCCCAGTTCTTCAGCGCTTCCTCGCGGGCTCCGGCGGCCGAGACCTTGCCGGTGAAGTGCGTCTTCGGCCCGCCCAGCTTGATCCCGGTGGGGGTCACGAAGTCGGTGGTGAGCGCCAGCTCCCCCCCGCGCGCCGCCGCCGTGACGGTGAGCGGGCGGTTGCGCAGGAGCTTGAGGGGCAGGGCGAAAGCCACGTCCTCGAAGGAGTCGGGGAGCTTCCCGGTCGCCTTCTCCGTCGCGCGGGCCATGAGCTCCAAGCCCATCACCCCGGGGACGTACGGCGTCCCGCCGATCGCGTGGTCCTTGAGCCAGGGGTCGGACTCGAGGCTATAGGTCTTCGCGAGCGACGTCGCCCCGGCGGGCGTCTCGGCCGGCGCCGCGGCTTTGGGCCGCGCCTGCGGCTGGAGCGCCGCGTTGGCCGCGGCGGACAACGGGCCGGCGAGGACCGGCTCGCGCTTCGGCGCGGGCGCCGGCTCCGCCTTCGGAGCGGCCGCGGCGCCGATCGGGTCCATGAGCGAGTCCGCGTCGAGCTTGCCCAGAGCGCCGGCCAGCAGGACCTCGGAGTCCGTGCCGTTGTGCAGCAGCTCCTCGAGCATGAGCGCGACGCCGGTCTTGGGCGGCATGAAGTCCACGCCCTGGCTCTTGAGGAACGTCTCCACGCTGCCGCGGGTGGCCATGCCGATCTCGGAGAAGGCGGTGAGATCGAAGGTCATCGCGTTGCGGCCCTCGGCGCGCAGGTAGGCGGAGAGCTTGGCCAGGAAGTCGCTCGCCGCGGCGTAGTCGACCTGCCCCACGTTGCCGAAGCGGCCGACCACGGAGGAGAAGAGCATCCAGACCTGGCTGCGCGTGGACGGCAGGGCGCGCAGCAGGTTCACCGCCCCGTGCGCCTTGGCGCGGTAGACCCGGTCGAAGTCCTCGGCCTTCTTGTCGGCGAGGAGCTTGGACTCTTCCAGCCCGGCGGCGTGGATGACCACGTCGATCGTGGGCGCGTGGCGCAGGGCGGCCTTCACCGCCTTGGTCACCTCGGTCCCGTCCGCCATGTCCGCGGCGACGTAGAGGACCTTCGATCCCAGCCGGCACATCTCCTCGATGTTGCGCTGGAGGTCGGCGGCCTTGGTGACCTTGGAGAACTCCTTCTCGAGCACCGCGGGCGTGGCCTTGCGGGTCTTGTCCTGCTTCAGGGTCTCCCAGAGCTGCATCTTGAGCGCCTTGAGCTCCTCGGGCTTCATGCGCGCCCAGCTCGCGGCTTCCTTGGCGAGCGGCGTGCGGCCGACGAGGACGAGCGGGGCCTTCCAGCGGCGCGCGATCTCCTTGGCGAGCTCGGCGCCCAGGCCCTGGCCGCCGCCGGTGATGAGGAAGGACGTCTTGGCGCCGACCTTGCGCGGCATTTCCTGCGGGTTGTCGCGGCGCGCGAGCTTGAGCGCCCGGCGCTCGCCGGCGCGGTAGCCCACCTCGGCCCGCGGGTCGGAGGTGCCGAGCTCGGACAGGGCCATGGTCGCCATGTCGGCGGGCGAGGCCGCGGCGTCGAAGTCGACGGCGACCGTCTTCACGCCCTCGAGCTCGCGGCGCAGGGCCTTGGTCAGGCCGGTGAGCGACCCGGCCAGCGGGTTCGCCCACTTCTCCGGCTCGGCGCCGTGCGCGCCGCCCAGGCGGGTGAGCGAGAGGATGAAGGACTCGGCGGGCTGGGCCAGCAGGTCCTCGCGCAGGGCCTGCGCCACGAGGAAGAGGGCCTTGGCCGAGCGCTTGTAGGCCTTGTCGAAGCCGCCCGGCGTCATCTTGCCGAACTCCTCGAAGCCGAGGCCGGTGACGTCGACAATCCCGCGGGCCTTGTCCTGCTTCAGAGCCTTGGCCACGGCGGCCTTGGCCTTGTCCGCGGCCTCCCAGTCCTGGGCCTTGAGCACGGCGGGCTTTCCCCCCGCCTGGAGCACGGCCTCGGCGAAGGGCTTGGCCGCCTCCTCATCCGCGCAGAGGACGAGGACGGTCTTGCCCGTGAGGGACGGCGCCTCGTTGCGGGCCGGGGCCGGGCGGGACTCGAGCGCCCAGCGCGCGAAGCGCGGGGCGGCTCCGTTCGCCGCCGGCGCCGCGCCATTGGCGGACGCGGCAGGCGCTTCTGCGGGAGCGGAGGCTCCCCCCGCGCTCTCGGTGACGAAGCGGATCACGTGGCGAAGCGTCGGATAATCCTTGAGCGAGAGGTTCTCCTTGCGCGGGATGTTGTACTTCTCGCGCAGGATGCCGATGAGCTCGGCCTGCTTCACCGTGTCGATGCCGAGGTCGGCCTCCATGTCGAGGTCGAGCTCCAGCATCTCCTTCGGGTAGCCCGTCTTCTCGGAGACCAGAACGACGATCTCCTCGCGAACCGCGCCCTCATTCAAGTCCGAGCGAACCGCGGTAGGCGCCGCGGCAACGGTCGCCTGGCGCGGTAGCGACAGGTCCTGAGCGGCAGTATTGGGAGATGCGTTGTCGCTCAGGGCTCCTTCCTTGACGAAGCGGATGACGTGCGCGAGGGTCGGATAGTCCTTGAGGGACAGGTTCTCCTTGCGCGGGATGCCGTACTTCTCGCGGATGATGCCGATGAGCTCGGCCTGCTTCACCGTGTCGATGCCGAGGTCGGCCTCCATGTCGAGGTTGAGCTCGAGCATCTCCTTCGGGTAGCCGGTCTTGTCGGAGACGAGCTGGACGATCTCCTGCGTGAGGGTGGCTTCGTCCGGGATCGCCACCGCGCGCGCGGCTTCGACCGGAGTCGGGGCGGCGACGCGCGGCAGCGCGTCTGTCCCGGCGCCGATATGAGGAGTGCGTTCGGCGGCCGGGGCGGCAGGGGCTTTCACCCGACGACGGCCGGTGTCCTTCACGCGAAGCGTGTTGTGGACGACCTCGAGCTCGGCGGCCGGGTCGCCGGAGACCTCGCGCACCCAGGCGTCGTAGCGGTTCTGGACCGGGACGCGGGGCGTGCCCGCCTTCCAGCCGCGGCGCATCAAGGTCATCGCGATCTGCGAGCCGAAGCCCGCGCCCAAGCGCAGGGCGTACTCGCAGTCGTAGGAGCCGCCCTTGGAGAGCTGGATGCCGTCGAGGTCCGGGTCGGGCTCTTTGTAGTTGGCGATCGGCGGGAGCTTGCCCAGGTTCATGGAGCGCACCGCGACCACGTCCTCGAGGCTCGCGCCCATCGAGTGGCCGGTGAACCCCTTGGTGTTGGTCACGACGATCTTGCCCACGTCGGCGCCGAAGGTGGCCTTGAGCGCCTCGACCTCGGCCTGGGAGCTGCCGCCCTGGGCCGGGGTGTAGGTCTCGTGGGACATGAAGAGCATCTTGCCCGCGATCTCGGAGCGCTTGAGGCCGTGGCGCTTCTCCGCCTTCTTGACCAGCTTGTCCATCGTCTCGCAGACGTGCTTGAGGCTGAGGCGGGTCACGTGGTAGGCGGAGTTCTCGAACTGCGCGGCCAAGAGCTCGGCGAGCGGGGTCACGCCCCGGCGCTCGGTCTCGCGGCCGTCCTCGACGACGAGGCCGGCGGCGCCCATCCCGACGATCATGCCGTTTCGGCGGCGGTCGAAGGGCAAGGCGGCTTCGGTGACGACGTTGTGCGTGGTCGCCGCGCCCGAGGCTAGGAAGCCGGTGCCGATCCAGGACATCATGGTCGGGTTGGTGATGTCGTCGGCGGCGACGATCAGGACGCGCTTGGCGCGGCCGAAGCGGATCCAGTCCTCGGCGATGCCCACGGCCTGGGTGGTGGAGGCGCAGGCGGCGTTGACCTGGGTGCAGGGGCCCTTGGCCTTGATGAACTGCGCGGTCTGGGCGTGGCCCAGGGACAAGCAGCGGAACAGGAAGGAGCGGGAGAACTTGTAGGTCGCCTCCTCCCCCGTCCCGAGGCTCGCGCGCTGCTCGACGTACCAGTCGGTGAGCGCCTTGCGGTCGGCGGGGTCCTTCAAGACCTGGATCATGCGGTCGTAGACCGCGTGGATGTCGCGCGCCGACTTGCCCGCGTACTTCGCGGTGAAGTGGCGCGAGAGGTCGTCGATCATGCTGTCGACGCCCGGGAAGGCGCTGGCGAGGATCACGCCGGTCCCCTCCTGCAGGGAGTCGGGCAGGCCCCAGGTCGTGGGGATCATGCCGCCGGTCGTGGTCTTCTTGTAGTGCTGCACGAGCGGGATGCCCGCGTCCTTCAGTGCCAGGATCGCGGCCGCCAGCCCGAGCTGGGCGGTGATGTCCATCAAGCTCGAGATCGAGCCGCGCACGCCGAACTCGCCGGCGAAGTCGAACTGCCCGGCCTGGCCGGCCAAGCGGAGCACTTCCTCGATCGACTCGAGGCGCTCGATGCGGTGATCGCCCGTCTCCGACTTGATCACGCGCTCCAAGTTCTTCTCGACGATCTTCTTGCGCTCCTCGGCGCTCACCGGCTCGATCAGGTTCTGGCCCGCGATGATCGCGTCCATCGCGTTCTCGCGGAAGACCTTGTCCCACTTGCCCGGCGCGCCGGCGGAGATGCCGCTGACCACCACGGGGCCGAGGTAGAGGTCCCACTTGTCGAGCAACTCCTGGGTGGAACCGGCCACGACGGGGGCCGCCGGCGGAACGTAAGCCGGAGCCGGGGCGGACTGAACGGGCTTCGCCGATGCCCACGCCTTATAATCTGCCGTGTAGAGGGACTTCTCGGACGCCGGGTCGGTCTTGGAGAGGTCGACCGCGACGCCCGCGGCCTCGAGCCGCGCGAGCAGGTCGTTGAACTCGTGGATGCCGCCGCGCTTGGGGTGGTTCGAGGCGATGATGTGGACGTCGTCTTTGTCCTCGAGCACGCTGGTGACGAAGGCGGTCAAGGCGCGCTTGGGGCCGACCTCGACGAACACGCGCACGCCGTCCTTGTACATGCGCTCGGCCTGGCGGATGAACTCGACCGGGGCGGCGATCTGCTCGACGACGAGCTTGCGGATGCCTTCGGGGTCCTTGGGGTAGTAGCCGGCGGTCACGTTGGAGAGGATCGGGGTCTTGGGCGCCTTGAGGCCGATGCGCTTGAAGAAGTTGCCGTAGGGCTCCTGCGCCGGGGCCACGATCTTCGAGTGGAAGGCGTGGGAGACCTCGATCATCTGCGCCTGGATGCCCTCGGCGGCGAAGCGCTTCACCGCCTCCTCGACCGCCTTGGTGGCGCCGGCGATCACGGTCTGGATGGGGCAGTTCTTGTTGGCGGCGATGACGTAGCCGTCGATCTGCTTGAGGACCGGCTCGATCTTCTCGACCGGGGCGGCGATGGAGGCCATCTTGCCGTTGTCGTCGACGCGGATGCCGGCCATCTCCTTGCCGCGCGAGCTGACCGCGAGCAAGGCGTCCTTGAAGTCGAGCACGCCCGCCGCGACCATCGCGCCGTACTCGCCCAGGCTGTGGCCGCAGACCACGTCCGCGTCCACGCCGTAGAGGCGCAGGAGGCGCAGCAGGGCCACGTCGGCGGTGAGCACCGCGGGCTGGGTGATCTCGGTCTGCTTGATCGCCTCCTGCATCGCGGCGACCTGCTCCGGCGTCTCCCCGCCCTTGGTAAATAGAACGTCGGTGAGCTTCTTGCCGATCAGCGGCTCCATGACCGCGTCGGCCTCGGCGAAGGTGTCGGCCACGACCTGGTACTTCTCGCGCAGGTCCTTGAGCATGTCCACGTACTGCGAGCCCTGGCCCGGGAACATGAAGCCGATCTTGGGGTTCTTGCCCGCGCGCACACCCGGGTGGATGCCCTTGGGCTTGAAGGCGGGCGGCGCCTTGGCCCAGATGTCGGCGTTCTTCGACTTCAGGGTCAGGTCGATCTTCTCGAGGAGCTTCGGGCCGGACTCCGCGGCGATGGAGAGGATCGTCTCCCCCTTCCCTTCCGTGGAGACGCGGTGGGCGAAGGCGGTGAGCGGGCCCTCGGCCGGGACCTCGGCCTTCAAGCGCTCGAGGCGGTTGAAGATCGTGCCCGCGTCGGCGCCGCGGACCGTCACGGCCTCGCCGCCCAACGCCGGGGGCAAAGCGCGCGCGGGCCGCGTCGCCTCGGCTTGCTCCATCTGGCTCGAGGAGACGGCGGCCAGGGACGGCCGCCAATCGGTCGTCTTCTCGGTGGCCTCTTCCAGGGCGACGTGGAAGTTCGTGCCGCCGAAGCCGAAGGCGGAGACGTTGGCGCGGCGGGTCTTTTCGCCGCTCCAGGGCTTGGCGTCGGTGTTCACGTAGAAGGGGCACTTGTCCCAGTCGATGCCCGGGTTCGGGGTCTTGAAGTTGATCGAGGGCGGCAGGGTCTTATGATGGAGGGCGAGCGCGGCCTTGATGATGCCCGCGGCGCCGGCCGCGGCCTTCAAGTGGCCGATCTGCGACTTGACCGAGCCCAAGGCGACCGAGCGCGGGGCCACCGAGGCGAAGACCTCGGCCGCGGTCTGGACCTCGACCACGTCTCCGACCTTGGTGGAGGTGCCGTGCGCCTCGATGAGGCCGACGTCGCCGGGCTTGTAGTCCACGGCCTCGAAGGCGCGCTCCATGGCGAGCTTCTGGCCCTTCGGGTTGGGGGCGGTGATGCCCTTGCCCTTGCCGTCGGAAGAAGCGCCGATCGAGCGGATCAAGGCGTAGATCCGGTCGCCGTCCTTCTTGGCGTCGGAGAGGCGCTTGAGCACCAGGGCGCCCACGCCCTCGCCCATGACGAAGCCGTTGGCGCCGGCGTCGAAGGGCCGCGAGCCGTCGGGCGACAGCGCGCCGATCTTGCAGAACTTGACGTACGCCGGCACCGCCATCATCTGGTCGACGCCGCCCGTGACCACCATGTCGTACTGGCGGAAGCGCAGGCCGTTGACCGCCTGGGCGATGGCGGCGAGCGAGGAGGCGCAGGCCGCGTCCACGGTGAAGTTGGCGCCGTTGAGGTTGAAGGTGTTGGCCACGCGGCCGGCGATCACGTTGGAGAGCTCGCCCGGCATCGTGTCCTCGTTGATCGTGCACATGCCGGCCTTGAGGCTGGAGACGACCTCGGTGGCGACGGCGGCGCGCTCCTCCTGGCTCAGGTTCGCAAGGCTCGGCGTGCGCAGCATGCGGTCGCGGACCGCTTCCATGTACACGCGGAAATCGGTGGCTTCCTTTTTAGGGCCGCCCATGGAGTTGCCGAACACGACCGCGGTGCGGGCGCGGTCGAAGGGCTTCTGATCGTAGCCGGAGTCGGCCAGGGCCTCGGCCGTGGCCATGACCGCGAGCTGCTGGACCGTGTCCATCTGCTGCGCGACCGGGGGCGGGATGCGGAGCTTGATCGGGTCGAACACGAAGTCGCGCACGAAGCCGCCGATCTTGGAGTAGGTCTTGTCCAGGGCCGCCGGGTTCGCGTCATAATAGAGGTGCCAGTCCCAGCAGTCCCGGGGCACTTCGGTGATGGAATCGACCTTGTGGAGGATGTTCTTCCAGAACCCGGGGATGTTCTTCGAGCCGGGGAAGATGCCGCCCAGGCCCACGATCGCGATAGGTTCGGAAGGGTCGATAAATTTATGCATATATTTAAAGGATTCTCCGAGTTTTGGAGCGGTTGGACAACCTGTATATGGTACTAAAATGACCGGACGGCGTCAACACGGGGACATGGTGCCAGGCTTTAAGATATTAAGCCGTTTGACGCCGCGCGGCGTCTTTAAATTACGTTGACAGTCATTGAGCTTTAAGTTAAACTGGGCGCGACATGGACCTCCTCTTGGGCGACCTCTGGCTCTCCGCTTCGGGGCTGGGCCTCGTGATCAGCGCCCTGGCCCTTCCGATCTGCCTGAAGAGGTACCGTGCCGCGGCCGCCGCGGTGCACGCCTCGCCCGCGGAATGGGCGCCAGGGGACCCGGTGATCGAGCCGGTAAAGGTCATCGCCCCCCCGCCCAAATCCGCGGCCCAGACCGCGACCTTGGCCGAGCCCGACGCGGCCGGGCCGGCTCCCGTGATCGACCAATCCGCGCCCGCGCCGGCCCCCGCGTCCACGCCGGTCGTACTGCCGCCCGTCGCCGCTGCCGTGTCGCCCGCGCCGGCGCCGGCGTCCGCCGCCGCTCCGGCGCCCGCACCCGCGGCTGCCCCGGCCCCGGCCGCCAAGGCGGCGGCGAATCCGGCCGTCGACTACTTGAAGAGCCTCAAGAAGCAGATGGAGGTCTTCCAGGCCGAGATCCTTCAACTGCAGCAGGCGCTGCAGAACACCGGGCAGCGCCAGGAGAAGCAATTCGAGGCGCTGGTTTCGCGCTTGAGCGAGCTCCAGAAGGAAGTGCACGAGGTCCACGAGGAAGCGCACCACGCCGCACCGGTACAGGGTGCGGCACCCAGTATAGGTGCCGCGCCGCCCGCGCCGGCTCCCGAACCCGCTCCCGCGCCTAAGCCGGCGAAAAAGGAGTCCGCCAAGGCCGCGCCCGCCGAGGAGCCCGCCCCCTCCACCAAGCCGCACAAGCTGCCGGGGCCTCCGATGGAGCTTTCCCTCCAGCCCCCGCCCGCGCCGGAGAAGTCCGAGGCCAAGACGGTCGAGAAGGCGGCCGAGGCGAGGACCGAGAAGCTCGAGACCGAGAAGGCCCCCGAGACGAAGACGGCCACGGAATCGAAGACGACCGAAGGCGCGGACATCCTCAAGCCCACCGGAAAAGGGCCGGTCTGGCCCGTCTAGGTGCCCCGGGCCTGGCTGCTCGCGGCCCTCGTCCTGGGAGCCGCCCCGGCCGAAGCGCGCGTTTTCCCCGAGTCGCCTTTCTCCGACGCGGCGGCGGGGACCACCGGCGCGACGTTCCTTAAAATCCCGTCGGGCGCCCGGGCCCAGGCCATGGGCGGCGCCGGCGCCGCGGCGATCGAAGGCTCGGAGGCCCTTTTCTGGAACCCGGCGGGCTTGGCCGGCTGGGACAAGTCCTCCCTCAACGAGCTCTCGGCGAGCTACAGCGCCCTCCTCGAGACCTCCCACGCCAGCGCCTTGGCCTTCGCCCATCCGCTGGCCGAGGACCGGGGCACGCTGGGCGCCTCGCTGCTCTATTTCTCCCAGAGCGAGATCCAGGGCTTCACGACGACGGGCGACCCGGACGGCTCCTTCGCGCCGCGGGACATGGCCCTCTCGCTCGGCTACGCCCGCTCGGGCGAGCGCTTCTCGGCCGGGGGCGCGGTGCGCGTGCTGCGCTCCGAGCTGGCCGGCGCCTCCGGGAGCTCGTTCGCCGCGGACTTCGGCATCCGGGCCCGCGGCGTCACCGACATCGGCGAGGGTCCCCTCGATCTCGCCCTCTGCGCGCAGAACTTCGGGCCGCCGATCAAGCTGGGCG
Organism: Elusimicrobiota bacterium; assembly: GCA_035536155.1. Taxonomy (GTDB): domain Bacteria; phylum Elusimicrobiota; class Elusimicrobia; order UBA1565; family UBA1565; genus DATLOS01. The sequence goes on along the minus strand of DATLOS010000415.1, from coordinate 328 downwards.
GCGTCTCCGCCCCGCTGCCTTTCGTCGCGCGCGGGGGCTCGCTCTGGCGCGTGAGCCCGCGGCTCAACGGCCTCCTCGACCTCGTCCTGCCGGTCGACGAGAGCCCCTACGTCGCCTTGGGCGGCGAGTTCCACGGGGCGATCGGCGACTCCTTGAAGGGCGCGCTGCGCGCCGGCTACAACATGCACAACGCCCACAAGGTGGACGGCTTCGCCGGCGTCACCGCCGGCTTCGGCCTCGAGGTCGCGCGCGTGCGCGTCGACTACGCCTGGGTCCCGCTGGGCGACCTGGGCACCACCCACCGCATCACCATCGCCGGGCGCTTTTG
>DATLOS010000414.1:0-8370 GCA_035536155.1 Elusimicrobiota bacterium | reverse complement strand
GCCAGGGCGCGGTTGAGCTCGGCGGGCATGACGCTTTCGGGCTTCGGCTGCGCCGACGGGCGCTCGGCCCCCGCGCGGGCGGCCGCGTCCCGCTCCGCGGCCTGCCGCGCGAGCTGGGCGTCCTTGTCGCGCAACGCCCCGAGCAGGGAGGCCCGCTCCTCCTCCCACGCCGCCTCGGCCGGAGACGGGACGCCGGAAGGGGCCGCGCTCGCGGGGGCCGGGGCTCTAGGCGCCGGCGGCGCGGGCTCCTCGCCCAGGCTGTTCTCTAGGCCCCGCACCTTCTCGGCCAGCGAGCTCCGCGCGGCGACGAGCTGCGCGTTCTCCCGGATCAGCTCCTCCCACGACTCCAGGCGCCGCTCCTGCGCGGCCAGCTCCTCGAGGGTCTTGCGCAAGGCCTCCGCGGGGACGCCCTCGCGAGCGGCGGGCCCGGCCTTCAGGCGGGCCTCGAGCTCCGCCCGGCGGCGGGCGGCCTCGTCCTGGAGCGCGCGCATGCGCGCTCCGAGGGCCTCGCGCAGGGCCGCGGTGTCGATCCTCTCCGAGAGGAGGCTCAGGAGCCAGGATTCGAGGCGCGCGCGGGCGAGCTGCCCGTGGGACGCCTCGGCGGAGCGCGCTCGGAGCTCGTCTTCGAGGCGGGCGGCGCCGCGCTCGGCGTCCGAGCGGCTTCGGTCGAGCACCCGGAGCCGCTCCAGGGCCCAACGGAGGGCCATGCGCGCGGTGTCCAGGCTCTGGATGGAGCCGATGTCGCTCAGGTCGATGCGGGGCTTCTCGTCCGGCTGCTCGGGCATGGGCCTCTTATTAGGGAAGGCCCCGCAAATGTAGCAGGGGGTTGTTACAAATTCAAGAATGGCCCGGAGGCCACCAGGCGCAGCTCGCGACCTGCAGCCGCTGCCGGGCGTCGCGCAGCGGCAGAAGGATGCCCGGATAGACCCGGTCGACGCTCAGGTGGTCGGCCTCGCGCAGACGTGCCACGTAGGGCTTCACCGGCTTGCCGTCCGGCCCGGCGAAGACGCCCACGTCGGGGCGCATCGGGGCCCCGGGGTGGACCTCGCAGACCCGCCCGTAGCGGCCGTCGGAGAGGCCGACGAAGCAGCCGACGGGAAACAGGGAAAGGCGCTCGGCGAAGGCCTTCATCAGCGGCTGGTCCGAGGCGCGGCGGTGCAGCCGCATCAGGCCGAGCAGGGCCTCGTGCGGGCTTCCGGGCTCCCGCCAGGGGCGGGCCCGCGTCAAGGTCTCGTAGAGGTCGCAGGTGGCGAGCACCTGCGCGCCGTGGTGGGGCGGGCGCCGCTTGCCCGCGTGCTCCTCCTCGTCCTCGTCGAGCTTGATGGGGAAGATGTTGCGCAGCGGGTCCGGGACGACCCGCTCGAGACTCAGCTGATGGTCGAAGAGCTTATCGGCCGCGAGCGGATGGAGGCGCTTTTCCAGCGCGGCGCTCGAGCTCCTCTCCGCCGGGCCCGTGGTCCGGGCGAGGTCGTGGGCCAGGGCGGCGGCGCCCAGCTCCGGGATCTTCTCCGCCGGCGCTCCGGCCGCCTTGCTCACGTGCATGCAGAGCACGGCGACGTTGACCGCGTGCGCGTCCAGGAAGTGGTCGGCCGTGGAGCGGTTGGCGCGCAGCAGCATGGGCGTCGGGCGCGCGTCGAGGGCTTCGGCCAGGGAGCGCGCGGGCTCGAGCAGGCCCCCCGCGACGGCCTCGGAGAAGGGGGCGCTCCGGGCGCGCCGCACCGCGCGGAGCGCCGCCGAGTAGGCCCGCTCGCCGGGCTCGTCGTCCTCCCCCGGGAAGGGGCCGCTCACTCGACCGCGGGGCACTTCAGCGGGAGCGTGATCTTGAAGGTCGTGCCCTTGTCTATCTCGCTCTCGATCGCGATGCGCCCGTCGTGGCGCTCGATGATGGCCTTCACGATGGAGAGGCCGAGGCCCGTGCCGGGGATGGCGCCCACGTTGCTGGCGCGGAAGAAGCGCCCGAAGAGCTTCTCCTGGTCCTCCTTCGATATGCCGATGCCCTCGTCGGCGAAGGAGAAGACGAGGGCGGGGCCGACGCGCTCCACGGAGACCTTCAGGGTCCGGCCCTCGCGGTTGTACTTGATGCCGTTCGAGACGAAGTTGTCGAGGGCGCGGCGCAGGAGGTCCTTGTCGCCCTCCATCGTGGTTATCCCGTCGGCGATCTGGACCGAGACGGCGACCTTCTTCTCCTGCGCCTGCAGGGTGAAGTTGTCGACGATCTCCGCCAGCATCGTCTTGACCTCGAGGGTCACCGGCTTGAGCGGCATCTTGCCGGTCTCGATCCGGGTGAGCTCGAGAAGCTCCATGATCAGGCCGATGAGCTTGTCGCCGGAGCGCAGGATGCGGGTGAGGTAGTCCTTCTGGCGGTCGGAAGGGGTGTCCTTGGGGTCCTCGAGCATCATTTCGGCGTAGCCCACGACCACCGAGAGCGGGGTCTTGAGCTCGTGGCTGATCATGCCCACGAACTGGGACTTCATGTCGTTGAGCTCGCGCAGCTTCACGTTCGCCGACGTCAGGCGCTCGATGAGGTTCTTGAGCTCCGTCAGGTCGCGGCCGATCAGGCAGAAGCCCATCGGCTTGCCGTCGCGGCCCCGCATGACGAAGGTGGAGGCGCTCATCGGGACGTGGCGCCCGTCGGCCCCGACGAAGGTGATGTCCGTGCTGGAGACGCCGCCTTTCTCCAGGGTCTCCCGGCAGAGGGTCTCCGCCTGCGCCTTGTCCGAGGGAAGCGCGACCTCGGGGATGCGGCGCGCGAGGAGCTCGGCTTCGCTCAGGCCGGTCATCTTCTGCGCGCCGCGGTTGACCTGCCGGATCTTCCCATCCGTCCCGCAGACCGCGATGAAGTCGCCGGAGGCGCGGAATAGGCTCTCGACCAGCTCCCAGTAGGCGCGGCTCGAGTCGATCGCGGCCTTCGCCTGGAGCGCGAAGATGGTGAAGAAGGTGAGGTCCTGGTCGGTGAAGGCGCTCAGGCGCGAGCGGTGGTCGACGTAGAGCACTCCGGAGACGTCCTCCTGCGTGCGCAGAGGCACGCAGAGGGCGGAGTGGATCTTGTTGGCCAGCATGCTCTCGGTTCCCCACTCGCCGCCCATGGCGTTGCGGATGAGGACGGGGGCGCCGGAGTTGACCACCTTCTCCATGAGGCTCCGGCTGGTCGACTCCGCCTCGACGCCGGAGATGTCCCCGGCCCGGTCGCGCGCGACGTGGACGCTGAGCTTGCCCGTGTCGGCGTCCTTGAGCATGATGAAGCCGCGCTCGGCGCCCATGATCGTGATGGCGCGATCGAGGAGGGCGCGCAGGATGGCGGGGAAGTCCTTGGCCGTCTCCAGCGCGACGCTCATCTCGAAGAGGGCCTTCAGGCGCGCGGCGCTCTCCTGTCCGCCCCCGCCGCCCTGCATGAAGACGGTCTGGAACTGCTCCCATTCCCCCGCGGGCTTGTCGCCCGGCCCGGCGCCTGCGCCGGGCGCCGGGCCCTGCATCGGCGCGACGCCGGAAATCGGCGCGATCGGCGGCTTGGTCCCGTCCTGGGCCACGAAGGCCAAGGTCCGGTCGGCGATCTGCACGCGGTCGCCGTCCTTGAGCGTATGGCGCCCGATCCGGGCCTCCCCCACGAAAGTCCCGTGCGTGCTCTTGTCCTCGATCAGGAACCCGGCTCCCTCCGGGACGATGCGGGCGTGCAGGCGCGAGACGCGCGGGTCGTCCAGGACGATGTCGCTCGAGGGGTCCCGGCCGACCTTGACCTCCCCCCCGGAGAGCTTCTTGCGGGAGACCTCCTGGCCGCCCTTGTAGACCACGATCTCGGCCATCAGCGCACCTTCCCCAGCTCGGCGGCGAGCTCCTCGCAGGACTGAAAGCGCTTGAGGCGGTCCTTCTCCAGGCAGCGCAGGACCGCGGCCTCGAAGACGGCCGGAAGGTCCGGCACCAAGGTCCGCGGCGAGGGCGGGGCCTCGTTGATGTGCCGGTGGGCGAGGTCGCCCTTGGGGAAAGGGACCTGGCCGGTGGCCAGCTCGAAGAGCATGGCGCCGAAGGAGTAGATGTCGGAGCGGGCGTCCGCCTCCTCGCCGCGGATCTGCTCCGGGGGCATGTACTGCCCCGTCCCCATCATGGTGCCGACCTGCGTGAGCATGGTGGCCGTCGACATGTCGGCCAGGCCGAAATCCATCAGCTTGACCTTGCCCTCGGGCGTCAGGAGGAGGTTGTCCGGCTTGATGTCCCGGTGCACGATCCCGCTCTTGTGGGCGAATCCCAGCGCCTCGAGGGCCTGGAGCGCGATGTCCCTCACCTGCGCGACGGGCAGCTTGGTCTTCTCCTTCAGGACGCCGCGCAGGCTGGAGCCGGCCACCAGCTCCATCGCGATGTACATGTCGTGCCCGGCGCCGACCTCGTAGACCCGCACGATGCCCGGGTGGTGCAGGAGCTGGGCCATCGCCTGGCCCTCGCGCAGAAAGCGCGCCACGACGGACTCGTCGCCGCGGAAGCGCTCGGAGAGGACCTTGAGGGCCACGGGGCGCGCGAAGAGGGGATCGAAGGCCTTGTAGACCACGCCCATGCCGCCTCGGCCCAGGGGGCGCAGGTCGGCGAAGCGCTGGCGGATGCGGGAGGCGGCGGCGTCCTCCGGGGCCGGGGCGGGCTTGGGCGCGGCGGCGGCCTTCTCGAGGCCGCGCGCGCGCTCCTGGACGTCCGCGTAGGTGACATCCATCGCCAGGATAGTTCCATAGCAGGTTTTCGCCTGCTCGACAAGGCCGGCGGCCTCGCTGCAGTCGCCGACGTCGAGGAGCATGCGCTTGCGATCCTCGTCGCCGACGGCCGACGCCGCCTCGGTGAACTCCTTGAATGCCGCTTGGGCGGCGACGGCGTTGCCCGCGCGGATGAAGTGGAGCGCCAGCTGGCAGCGGGCCCGCGCGCGCATCGGCCCGGCCTGCTGTCCCAGCTCCTGCAGGAGCTTGACGCCCACGTCCGTCTTGGCGCCGCGGCGGAAGTAGTTCTCGGCGAGGCGCAGCTTGACCTCGGTGAGATCGATGGGGACGCTGTGGGAGTTCTCGAAGCGAAATCCCTGCGAGGTCGCCACCGGCTGCGGCGTCCCCGCCAAGGTCAGCGGGATCTCCTCGACCTCCGCCCGGGCGACGCGGCCCGCGTCTGCGGCCAGGATCCCCGGGATGAGGCCGACCCTGGCCTCGTCCTCCCAGATGTTGCGGTCGAGGAGCAGGAGCCGGAGCTGCTTCGAGCGCTCCAGGTCGGCCAAGTCGCAGGAGGCGCCGGTGGTGAGCGATTGGTAGGCCTCGAAGGCCTCCTCGGGACGGCCCGCCTTGAGGGAGGACTCCGCATAGTCGCGCAGGAACGCGGCGTCGGTGGAGAGCGCGGACTTGATCCGCTGGGCGAGCTCCAGGCGCAGAGGGCTCTCGACCGGCATGCGGCGCAGGAGCTGGGCGCACTCCGCGGCCTTTCCCTGCGCCGCGAGCGCGTGGGCGACGAACTGGTCCGCGAGCTCGGGCCACGGCGCGCCCTGCATCAGCGCCGGGACCTCGTCCGGCTTGCCCTGGAGGAGCGCGGCCGCCGCCTTCAGGGGCGGCACCTCCTGCTTGAGCTCCTCGTCCGCCTGCCGGGCCTGGATATAGCGGTCGATCTCCCCGCGGCGCAGGCTGATGCGCGTCAGCAGCCGGTAGAGGAGGAACACCGTGTCCGCCGCTTTCGCCTGCTGCGCGACCGGCAGGAGCTCGCGGGCCCGGACCAGGATGAAGTGCTCCCATTGGTGGTTGTTGAGGGAGGTGTAGATCTCCTGCATCTCCTCGAGCTCGGCGGCGGCCTGCGCCAGGCGCCCCTGCTTCTCGTAGACCTCGCTCAGGAGCAGGTGCTTCTTGTGGAAGTTGCCGCCGGTCCGCTTGAGAAGGATCAGGATCTTCCGCGCGCGATCGAGCTGCCCGTTGCGGAGGAACACCTCGCCGGAGACGACCAGGTAGCGCAGGTAGCGCGGCCCCTCCAGCGCCAGCGTGTTCTCGACCGAGCGCGCCGGAGCGAGCTTCATGATGCGGTCGCACCAGGGAAGGGCGGCCTTGAAATCCTTCTGCTCGCGCAGCGCCCAGATCAGGTCGTGCATCGCCTTGAAGTCGCCGGCGTCGAACTCGAGGAGCTTGCGGCAGGTCTCGGCCAGCTCCTTCCACGCCTGCTTGCGCGAGAGGTTCTCCCTCTCCCGGTTCAAATAACCCTGCTTGAGCGTGTCGAACATGGTCTTCTTCTTTCGCCCCAATTCTAGCAGCAATTTCGCCGCCTGTCAGGGGGGCGGCCCGCTTGCGCGCAGGCGAGGCCTGGGCTAGACTGTGGCCGTGGCGAGGATCCTGAGCATCGAGGACGATCCGGACTTCCAGCATCTCCTCGGCCTCACGCTGCGCCAGCACGGCTACGAGGTCCACTTCGCCTTCGACGGGCAGGACGGCTACCAGAAGGTGCTCTCGCTGAGCCCGGACCTCGTGCTTCTCGACCTCAATCTCCCGGGCATGAACGGCATCGAGGTGATCCGCGCGCTGCAGGCGAATCGGGAGACGCGCGCCATCCCCATCCTCGTGACCAGCGCCTACGGCGACGCTGCCAACATGCTGGCCCACTCGGTGCGGGCGCTCGGGGCTCTCGAGTTCCTTCCCAAGCCGGTGGAGATGAAGGAGCTCCTCCTCAAGATCAAGACCGGCTTGCGCGCCGCGCCCCGCCCCGCGCACCCCGCCCAGACCCTGAGCAAGGGAGCGGTGCGCGCGGACCCGCGTTTTCGGACGGTCTGGATCGAGGACAAGCTCGCCGCCACCTTGGCCCCGCGCCGCTTCCTGCTCCTGCAGGCCCTGATGGAGTCGCCGGGCTCCGTCTCCCGCGAGAAGCTCAAGGAGAAAGTGTGGGGAAAGGCCATCGCCGACAACGCGCTGGAGAAAGCGGTCCAGCGCCTGCGCGAGGACCTGGGGCCCTCGGAAAGCCGGCGGATACAGACTACCCTCGACGGCTACGAGCTGGTCGGCTGAGAATTCCGTCCCGATCCCGCACGAGCTCCGCCCGAAGCTCCTGCAGCTGCCGCCGGGAATCCCCCACCGTCCAGACCGCGGCGGCGTCGACCGCTCCCAGCGAGCGGGCGTAGAGCCTCCAGACCTCCCGCGTTCCCGCGGCCCGCGCGTACGCGCCGGCCAGCGCCCGCAGATGATCCCGGTCGAGGGGGTTGAGCTCGACCGAGAGCTCCCGCAAGGAGAGCGAGGCCTCCGGCCGGCCCTGGCGGAGCTCGACGTCGCCGAGGAGCCACAGCGCGCGCGAGCGCAGCTGGGGCGCCTTGGCCGCGGCGCTCAGGCGCTCCCGCGCCCGCGCCAAGCGTCCGGCCTTCAGCTCGCACTCGCCCAGGCTGAGCGCGATGTCCCAGCCCTCCGGGTCCCGCGCCAAGGCGCCCTCCAGCATGGGGCAGGCCTCCTCCAGGCGGCCCGCGCGCATGAGCAGGGTGCCGAGGACCTGGAGCCCCGCCGGATCGGGGTCCAAGGCGACGCGCTCGCGCGCCAGGCCCAGGGCCTGCTCGAGCTTGCCGGTCTCGGCGCAGGCGGCGGCGAAGCTCTGGTAGGGCAGCGGGAACTGGGGCTCGAGCGCGATCGCCTGGGCGGCCTCGGCCTCGACCTCGGCGTAGCGGCGCATCCCGAGGAGCACGCTCGCCAGCGCGGCGTGCGGGCGAGGGTTGCCCGGCGCGCAGCGCGAGGTCGCGACCCATAAGGTCAGGGGGTTCGAGAACATCGCTCCGTGGACGACGTCGCGGCTCGCGTAGAAGACCGCGAGCGCTCCCGCGGCGGCGGCCAATCCGAGGCGGGCTCGCGCGCGGGCCGCGCTCGCCAGGCGCGCGAGCGCCAGGAGAAAGCCCGCGCTCGAGAGATAGAGATACCGGTTCGCGACGAGGCTCAGGTTCAGGTAGGGGATCAGGTTCAGGAACGGGAGCAGGAACAGGCCGCACCAGAAGAGGGCGAAGCCGGCGACCCGGTCCCGGCGCGCCAGCCGAAGGACGCCGAAGCCCGCCGCTCCCGTTGCGGCGGCCAGGGCCGCGGACTCGAGGCTCCAAGCGGAGCGAACCGGCGCGAAGGAGTGCTCCAGGCAGAGGCTGGTCGGCAAGGCCAACTGACCCAGGTACCACCACCCGATCTTGAGCGCGGTGAGGACGTGGCATACGGCGTTGGGCTCGGGGATTCCCGCGAGGCGCCGCGGCAGTCCGAGCGCGCGGAGGATCAGGTAGGCGCCGGCGATGAGCCACAGCCCCGCGTGCAGAGCCGAGTCCCGCTTCCTCCTGGGAAGCAGCCGCTCGCTCGCCGCGGCGAGCGGCGCCAGGAGCAGGCCGCTTTCCTTGAACAAGAGCGCGCCTGCGAGCGCTCCCCACGC
>DATLOS010000413.1:0-5323 GCA_035536155.1 Elusimicrobiota bacterium | reverse complement strand
CGACTTGAGCTCGTTCTTGGCAGTTGCGAGGTTGTCCTTGTCCGCCTTCAAGGTGTCTTGAAGTGTTTTGAGCAGCGCTTGTTGCTTTACGAGAAAATCGTCGTCGAGCGGCACGCCGTCCTTTATGAGCTTATTGACCTTGGCCTGCTGCTTGTTGACCGCGGCGGTGTCCTTGGGGATCAAGCCCTGATCCTTCTTGATGTCCTTCTTGTCCTGGGCGATTTCCCCTTTCTTGCCGCTTCCGTTGTCGAAACCGGTCAACCCGGGGCCCGAGCCCGTGGTCGCGGCGGCGCAAGGGCGGACTGCCAGCGCGCCTAATAGCAGCGGCAGTCCGAGCGACGCGAGCGACGATTTTTTCTCGAGATTCATGGCACCTCCCGGGCTGGGCGGCGGCGGAACTCCATCTTCGTTTACTCTAACAGGAGGCATTTCGCATTTCAAGGCGGAATGATTGCGTTTTGGTAAAGATTGGAGCCTGTCAAAACCGGCGAAAATCCGGTTTCAGGAGAACTTCTTGCGCAGCAGGGCCGCCCGCAGGACGTCCCGCTCGACGGGGTCGAGGGGCCTGCCCGTGAGCATCTGCACGTGGGCGGGCTGGGTGAGGAGGATCAGCTCGTTGATCGCGGCCAGGCTCGCGGGCGCCTTCCAGCCCAAGGTGGAGGCCATGCGCGCCCAGGAGAGGTGCTGGACGGCCTCGGCGTAGGGCATGCTCCGGGCGTTGGCCAGCAGGCCGATCGAGCGCCAGACCAGGTCCTCGGCGCGGGCCCGCGCCCCGGGCGCGGCCAGCCCGCGGCGGGCGTCGAGCTCCCGGCGGGCCAGGGCCTCGACGCGCTTGGACACCGCGGCGACGATCCGGGCCTCGGAGTGGCCGAGCGTCACCGCGTTGGAGATCTGGTAGAGGTCGCCCAGCACCTGCGTGCCTTCGCCGTGGATGCCGCGCGCGGTCATCCCGGCGGGCGCAAGCTCGTCGAGGAGCGGGCCGAGCCGGCCGGTCAGCGAGAGGGCCGGAAGATGCATCAGGCACGAGGCCCGGAGACCGGTTCCGACGTTCGTGGGGCAGGCCGTCAGGTGCCGCAGGCGGGGGTGGACGGCGTACGGGATGGTCCGGCCCAGCTCCTCCTCCAGCGCCAGGCCGTGCCGGAGGAGCTCCTCCAGACAGAGGCCCGAGTCGACGGCCTGAAGGCGCAGGTGATCCTCCTCGTTGACCATGACGCTGAGGAGCTCCCGCTCCCCCACCGCGACGGCGCGCTGGCGCGGCTCGCGGGCAAGGAGGGCGCTGATGAGGCGGCGCTCGATGAGGAACTCCCGGTCCACCTCGTCGACGTCGGCGAGCTCGATCCAGGCCGCCTTGCCCAGGGAGCGGGCTTTCGCGGCGGCCTCCCGGGCCGCGGCGAGGACCTCGCCCAGGACCCTTCCGGAGGCGTGGCCGGGGAAGGGAAGGCCGCGCACGTTCCGGGCGAGGCGCACGCGGGAGGAGAGGACGACCTCGTGGAGCGGCCCCTGGTGGGCCGCCCAGGCCATGCGCACCCGCAGCATCGCGCCGAGCTTCATGCCTGCTTTGGCGCCGAGGTCCCGTGCACCCGCCGGAGGACGCCCTCGAGCGGCCGCGCGAAGGCGTCGTAGCAATCCGGGCAGCCGAGGAGGCCGTATTTCTGGAATTCCGCCCAGGTCCGCCCGCAGGCGGAGCAGGAGGCCGGCGCGGCGGAGGAGGGCGCCTTGCCGAAGAGGAGGTCGAGGCTCGCGGAGCAGTCCCCGCAGAGGTGGAGCTCGGTGACGCGGCTCTTTACGATCTGCTTGAAGAAGACCTCGGCCTCGGCCTTCCCGCAGCGGGAGCAGGGCATCCCGGCCGGCTAGACTTTCTGCGCCTCGCCGATCGGGACGCCGGCCTCGGGGCTCTTGGCGAACTCGCGGAAGACGTCGATGAGCCGCGTGGTGAGCGGCCCGGGCTTGCCCTTGGCGATGACGCGGCCGTCGACCTTGGTCACGCCGATGATCTCGGCGCCGGTGCCGGTGACGAAGACCTCGTCGGCGCGGAAGAGCTCGGGGACGGTGAAGACCTCCTCGCGCACCTCCATGTTGAGCTTCTCCTTGGCCAGCTTGATGACCACGTTGCGGGTCACGCCCTCGAGGATGCCGGTCCAGACCGGGGGCGTGCGCAGGATGCCCTCGCGGAGGTAGAAGATGTTGTCGCCCGAGCACTCCGCGACGTTGCCCTCGCGGTTGAGGAGGATGGCCTCGTCGCAGCCGGACTGGGCGGCCTCGGCGCGGGCCAGGATGTTGTTGAGGTAGTTGAGCGACTTGATCGTCGGGCTGAGCTGGTCGCCCGAGAAGCGGCGCAAGGACGAGGTCTTGAGCTGCATGCCCCGCTCGTAGACCTCCTTGGCGTAGAGGGCGATCTTGTCGGCGATGACGATCACCGTGGCCTTCTTGCACTTGCGCATGTCGAGGCCCAGATCGCCCACGCCGCGGGTCACGAGCACGCGGATGTAGGCGTCCTGGAGGCCGTTGCCGCGGATGGCTTGGCAGATGACGCGCTCCATCTCCTCCTTCGGGATGGGGATGTCGAGGAGGATGGCCTTGGCGGAGTTGTAGAGGCGGCCGAGGTGCTCGTGGAGCATGAACACGCGGCCGTTGTAGGCGCGGATGCCCTCGAAGATGCCGTCGCCGTAGAGGAGGCCGTGGTCGTAGACCGAGACCTTGGCGTCCTCTTTCTCGTAGAAGCGGCCGTCGATGTAGATTTTCATGGGGTTCCCGCCCACCTCAGGCGACGCGTCCGTCGGCGATCCGGACCGCCCGGGACGCGGCGCGGGCCGCGTCCTCGTTGTGCGTGACGGTCACGACGGCGACGCCAAGGCTGCGCGACAGCCGTCCGAGAAGTGAAAATACCAATTCTCCGTTGCCCCTGTCCAGGTTGCCGGTCGGCTCGTCCGCGAGCAGGGCCGCGGGGCGGTTGACGAGGGCCCGGGCCAGCGCCCCGCGCTGGCGCTCGCCGCCGGAAAGCTGCGCGGGCAGGCGGTGGGCCAAGGGCAGGATGTCGAGGAGCAGCAGGAGCTCGCGGGCGCGGACCTCCGCTTCCGCGAGGGTCGAGCCGCCGGAGCGCTCGGCGATGCGGGCCGGAAGGAGGACGTTCTCCAGCAAGGTGAACTCGGGCAGGAGCGAGTCGAACTGGAAGACGAAGCCGAGGCGCCGGCCCCGCAGGGCCGCGCGGGCCTCCTCCGGCAGGGCGTCGGCGCGCTCGCCGAAGAGCCGCACCTCGCCTGCGCTGGGGCGGTCCATGAGGCCGAGGAGGTTGAGGAGCGTCGACTTCCCGGAGCCGCTGGGGCCGAGGATGGCCAGGAACTCGCCCGCCTGGACCGAGAGGTCGACGCCGCGCAGGGCCTCGACCGCGGCCTCGCCCTGCCCGTAGACCTTCCGCAGGCCGCGCGCCTCGAGCACCGGCCCGTCAGCCATAGTGGATCGCCTCGATGGGGTCGACGCGCGAGGCTCGCCATGCCGGGTAGAGCGTGGCCAGGAGGGCGAGGACGAAGCCGCAGACGCAGACGGCGACGACGTCGACCGGGTCGATGTGCACGGGGACGCGGGAGAGGTAGTAGATGTCGGCGGGAAGCTCCACGATGGGATAGCGCGCGATCACCGCGCAGAGGACGAGGCCGAGCGCCAGCCCGAGGAAGACTCCGATCGAGCCGATGAGAAGCCCAACCCAGAGGAACACGCGCCGCACCGCGCGGGGCCCCGCGCCCATCGCCCTCAGCAGGCCGATGTCGCGCAGCTTGTCGGCCCCGAGGAGGATGAGGTTCGAGGCGATGTTGAGGGAGGCCACGAGGATGATGAGGGCGAGGATGAGGAACATCACGTATTTTTCCAGCTTCAAGGCGGCGAACAGGGTGCGGTTCAGGTCGCTGAAGGAGCGCACGGTGAAGCCGAAGCCGAGGCGGGCCTGGAGCTCGCGGCTGAAGCGCTCCGCCCGGTTGATGTCCTTGAGGCGCACCTGCATTCCCGACAGGCCGCCCGGGGTCTTGAAGAACGCGGCGGCGGCCTCGAGCGAGACGTAGGCGGTGCCGCTGTCGTACTCGTAGTAGCCGGTGTGGAGGAGGCCGGCGACGCGGAACTTGCGCATGGTGGGGATGAGGCCGAGGGGGGTGGGCACGCTGGTGGGCGAGACCAGCACGACGGTCTCCCCGACGTATGCGCCGAGACTGTGGGCCAGCTCCTCGCCCAGGACGATGCCGTCGGCGTCCTTGGCGGAGCTCCTCGCCAGGCCCGTCCACGACCCGGCGGTGAGGGAGCGCGCCAGCTCGTTGACCTTGAACTCGCGCGCGGGGTCGATCCCCTTGACCACGACTCCCGTGGAGCGGTCCTCGAAGGTGATGATGGCCTGGCCCACGGCGAAGGACGAACGCGCGGCGACCTCGGGGGAGGCGTCGAGCTCCCGCTCGAGCGCTCTCTTCTTCTCCTCGTCCATGCGCGCGTAGATCACGGCGTGGGCCTGGGCGCCGACGATCTTCTTGCGGATGTCGGACTGGAAGCCGTTCATCACCGAGAGGGTGGTGAGGAGCGCGGCCACGCCGATGGTCACGCCCGCGACGCCGATCCCGGTGGTGACCCAGGAGAACAGCCCGCGGCGCTTCGTCTTGAGATAACGCAGGGCGACGAAGAGCTCGAAGGGGAGGCTCACTCCGGCTTGAGGGTGGGGAAGAGGATGACTTCGCGGATCGAGGGGTTGCCGGTGAGGAGCATGACCAGGCGGTCGATGCCGATGCCGATGCCGCCCGTCGGGGGCATGCCGACCTCCATCGCCTGGACGAACTCCTCGTCGAGGACCTCGGCCTCGTCGTCGCCGCCCGCGCGCTGGCGCGCCTGCTCCTCGAAGCGGCCGCGCTGGTCCTGGGGGTCGTTGAGCTCGCTGTAGGCGTTGGCGAACTCGTCGCCGGCCACGAAGAACTCGAAGCGCTCGACCAGCGACTCGTCGATCGTGCCGTCCGGGTTCTGCTTGCACTTGGCCAGCGGCGTGATCGCCGTGGGGTGGTCGAAGAGGAAGACCGGTTCTTTCACGTGGGACAGCACTCGCTCATCGACGATGCGGTCGAAGATCTTGGCGCTCGGCGTCTTCTCGTCGGCGCCCACGTGGAGCCGCTTGGCGGTCGCGATGAGCGCGGGGCGGTTGAAGCCCTTGCCTTGGAGGACCTCGTGGATGTCGCCTTGGCAATGCTCCTTCCAGAGCTCGGGCAGGCGCAGGCGCTTGAATCCCGAGCCGAAGCGCACGGTCTGGCCGCGGTACTCGACCGACTCCTTGCCCAGGGTCTTGGCCGCGTCGAGCAGGACC
>DATLOS010000412.1:0-2280 GCA_035536155.1 Elusimicrobiota bacterium | reverse complement strand
CTCGGGCCTGGGCGCCCTCCTCCTGCCCTTCATGGGCGGGATCCCGGACAAGACCTCGCCGGTGGACCTGTGGCTCGTCGACTCCAACACCTTGTGGTCGCTCCTCTGGAACCCCTTGTTTCCCTACTCGCTGACCACGATCCTCATGGCGGTGCTCTGGTTCGACCGGGGAGCGCAGGGCGAGGGCGGCCAGCGTCCGCTCTGGCTGAGCGGGGCCGCGCTGGGCCTCCTGGCCCTCATCCATCCTTACACCGTGCCGCTCCTCTACGCGCTCCTGGGGATGATCGCCGCGATCCGGCTCCGCTGGAAGGCGCCGCACGCGCTGTTTCCCGTGCTGGTCGCCTCGGCGCCCGCGCTGGTCTACGTCGCGGGCCTCTCGTTGTTTAACCCGCTGGTGCGCCTTCACAGCCTGACCGGCGAGATGCAGAGCCCGTCGATCACCCTCTACGTCCTGGGCTTCGGCCTTCCGCTGCTGACCGCGATCTTCGGGACCTTCGTGTTCTGGAAGGCCATGAGCGAGCGCCTGTGGCCGCTGCTCCTGTGGGTGTACCTGGCGATATTCCTGGCCTACTGCCCGCTCTGGTTCTCCGACAAGCTGATCTTCGGCCTGCACGCGCCGATCTGCATCCTCGCGGCGGTGTCCTTCGACCTAGCCGCCTTGCGCAAGCTCGACGGCCGCCCTCCCTGGACGCGGGCCGCCGCCGTCGCGGCGCTGCTCCTCGCCGTCGCGCCCACCCAATTGCGCCTCTTCATCCGGACTCCCGGGGAGCTGGCGAGAAACGCCGAGGCGCGCTACCGCATCCCCGACGACCTCCTGGCGGGCATGGAGTACCTGCGCAAGAACAGCGCCCCGTCGGACCTGGTCTTCGCCCCCATCGGGGTGAGCAACCAGCTCCCGGCCTACTCGGGCAACACCGTGGTATGGGGGCACTGGGCGCAGTCCGTCGACCTGAAGCTGCGGGAGAAGTGGTACATGGACGTGTTCGGGGCGGACTCCCTGCTGTCCGAGCAGGAGCGCGGGCGGGCGTTTTGGTCCTTCGGCATCCGCTACGTCTTCGCCTCCGGCGACCTCAAGGACTGGCTCGACGCGCACCATCCGGCGTGGATCAGCGCGCGCGCGACCAAGGTCTTCGAGAACCCCGCCGTGACCATCTTCCGGCGAAACGGGGCGTGAGGTGAGGGCTACGCGCGGACGCCGCCTGGCCGAGCTCGTCAACCCCGGGGTGGGCGCGCTCTGCGTCCTATTGAGCGCGCTTTTCTGGCTCTCGCCGATCATGAACCCGGACCTCTTTTGGCACCTGAGCTCGGCCAAGCACATGTTCGCGACCGGCTCCTTCCCGCGGGCGGATTGGCTGTCCTACACCCGGAACGGGACCCCGTGGCTGGACTTCGAGTGGCTCTGCGGGGTCATCTGGTACGCGGCCTTCCAGATCTCCGGGATCTGGGGCCTGTGGCTGCTCAAGGCGGCGCTGTTCGCGGCGGCCGGGGCCTGCGTCTGGCGGACCGCCGCGCTCTACGGCCTGCGCCCGTCGTGGCGGGGCGTCTGCGTGCTGGCCTGGAGCCTGGCGCCGCACGCGGTCAAGGACATCCGCTGCGACAACTTCTCGATCCTGGGGATCTGCGCGCTCATGTGGTTCCTCGAGCGGCGGCGCCTGGCCTGGGCGAAAGGCGCGGCCCCGCGCCCGACCCCCCGTTCTCGCGCGGCGTTCTTTGCGGCCTTCGCGGCCTGGACCAACCTCCACCCCGGGTTCTTCATCGCCTACTTCCTGATCGGCATCTACGCCCTCGAGGAGCTGCGGACGCGGCGCTCGTGGGCGCTCTTCGAGCTCGGGCTGTGGGCCGCCGCGGGGACCTTGGTCAACCCCTACGGGCTAGGGACTTACCGGGTGGCGTGGGAGCACGCGCGGGACATGAAGCTCATCAGCCGCAACATCGTGGAGTGGGAGCCGGTCGACTTCGCGGACCGCATCAACGACCCGTTCTGGGCGCTCCTGGCGCTGACCTTCGCCTCCTTCCTCGCGCGGCTGCGCGGCATCGGGCGCTCCCTGCCGGTCGAGCACCTGGTCGGGGCGGGCCTGCTGGGCTGGAGCGCGCTCGAGCACCAGCGCAACATGCCTTACTTCACCGCGGTCGCCGTGCCCGCCCTCGCCTGCCACCTCTCCCAGCTGGCCTGGACCGACGCCGCGGCGTGGAAGGACGTCCTCCTCGCGGGGGCCATCGTGCCCTTCTTCCACTCCTGGGTGCCGACCGACTACCTGAAGGCCCTGCAGGGCAAGCCGA
>DATLOS010000411.1:0-2524 GCA_035536155.1 Elusimicrobiota bacterium | reverse complement strand
AGATAGGGCTCCACCGGCGTGACGTTGGAGAGGTGCCACTCGTAGTCGTTGTCGCCCTTCTTCACGACCTTCTCGATGCGGGCAAATCCCACGACCTCGGCCTTGCGCCCCGGCTCCTCCTCGGTGAAGGTCTGGATGATGGCGACGAAGGCCTTGGGCTCGGCGGAGCGGGTCCGGTACTCGATCTTCTTCGTGCCCTTGACGATCTGCTGGGCGTACTTGTAGCGGATCTTGAGGCCCGGCACGGCCGCGGGCAGCTTCAGGGTGTCGAAGGAGGCCTCCTTCGTGCCGAGAGCCTTCCCCCGTCCCTTTTTCTTGGCCTTTTCCGCCTTCGGCGCGGGCGCCGCGCCGGCCGTGAACTGCGCGTTGTGGCGGCGCATCCGGTTCATGGTGTTTCGGAGGAAGCTGTTGAACTGGGCGCGGGTCCAGTTGGTGAGGCGGGGCGTCTCGAGCCCGTTGGGATAGATGAAGGCGGGGCCGGGGTCGGTGGTCAGGACGTCGCGCGCCGCGCCGGTCACGCCGTAGGGCAGGGGGAGGGTCCTCCAGAACTGGCGCACGATCAAGTCGTAGAGTTGGACCTGGGTCGACTTGGAGAGGCCCTGCAAAGCGGGGTTGAGGCCGGTCTTGAAGTCCACGACCAGCAGCTCGAGCCCGCCGGCGACCTCGCGCGCCACGACGAGGTCGAAGATGAAGCGGAGGATGTCCCGATGGTCCAGGGCGCCCTTCTTGTAGCGGTTGAAGATGAAGTGGTTCGGCAGCTCCGTGCCCACGACGATCGGGTAGCGGGTCAGCAGGTCCGTCAGCGTGGCGTACATGTGGACCAGGCGGTTCTCCATGGTCGCCTTGCTTTCGGCCATGCTCCGGCCGGCGCGCTTGAGCATGTCCCCGACGCTCGCCTCGTCCTCGCGGTCCCAGATCTCGCGGGCCTTCGCCACGAGCTCCTCGTTCGAGGGGAGCTTGCCGGTGTTGCGGTACACCCACATGGCCCAGTTGAAGGAGGTGTGCATGATGTGGCCGACCATCATGAAGATGCTGCCGCCTCCACCGAAGGCCGAGGCGCCGCGCTTGTCGAGGAAGGACTCGATCTTGGAGGCGGAGGCCGCGAGGTCCCCCGGGATGTTCTCCCGGTAGTCTCCCAGCATCGCCGCCAAGGACATCTCCGCCAGGTCGGCGCCCTCGAGGGGGGAGACCCGCGCCGGCTGGACGGCGCCTTGCGTGGCGGCCAGCACGCCCGGGTCCCGGCTGATGACCACGAGGTCGCTGTTGTTGGTGTAGACCCCGTTGCGGTCGCGCAAGGTCGCCAGGACCTGCGGGATGGCGCGGGGCAGGTCGTTGGGCCGCAGGGAGACCGTCGGGCGGTCGCCCTCCGCGGTCTCGACGACGTAGGATTCCGGGCGGATGCCGAATTTCGCCAAGCGCGAGGAGAACTCCGCGGCGGCGGCCTTGGGGTCCGCCTTCTTCTTCAAGGCGAAGGAGAACAGATTCCCGCGGTTGGAGAGGGTCTCCTTGGCGCCGACCGCGCCGGCCACGGCCTGCATCATCTCCAGGTCGCGGCCCTCGAAGCGCGCGAAAGGAAGCGCCTCGGAGAACGCCTTCTTGTACTCGTGGAAGGTGTTGCCGTTGTCTCCCAGGAAGAAGAGCTTGTAGAACGCCAGCTGGTCGCGCTGGCTCGTGGTGAGGCCCTTGGTCAACTGCTCCTTGATGGAGCCGGGGCCCTCCTGGGGGCGGTCGGAGAGCATCACGAAATAGACGCCGGCCTTCATGAGCTTGCCCATGTCCTCGAGCAGCTCGAAGGGGAGCCCGGCCGGGAAGAGGCGCAGGTCCAGGATCACGGTCTTGGGGAGGTAGCGGCTCAGGCCCGTCAGCATCGGAGGAATCTCCACGGCCGAGCGCGGGCGGGGCGCCGGCTGGGGCTCCTCTATGTTCTCCGGCAGCTTTCGCGCGTCCTTGAAGGGCATGAAGCCCATGACGCGCACTTCGGAGTCGGGCGTGACGATGGGAGCGGCGGGCCGGTACGGGCTGGTGAAGGACGCCAAGTCCTTCATGAGCCGCTCGCGGACGGCGTCCAGGGAGCGGACGTAGTGGTCGCCGTCTTTATCGTAGAGGTAGCTGTTCGAGTAATAGCCTTCCAAGTCCTTGCGCGTGATCTGCGAGATGCGCTTGGTCTCGCCCCGGAGAATGCGGGTGTGGAAAATGGTCTTGCCTCCGGAGAGGACGCGAAGAAGGGAGTCCTGCGCGAATTGGCCCCAGTACCAGCGGCTGCCGTTGCCGTTGATGAGGCGGACGGTGGTCGAGACCTGCGAGCGCAGGAGCTTTTTCTTGGCGTCGGCGCTGAAGCGGATCTCCACGGCTTCCGGCGCGGCGCTCGCGCCGCCGTCCGCCGCGCTCACGACGGCGCGGGCAGCGTCCTCGTCGGCCGCGGCGGCCGCGCCCGGCGTAGCGTCCTGCGCGCCGGCTTCGTCGCGGGCCTTGGCGCCGTCGAAGAACGCGGCGGGGCTGCTCAGGGGATGCGCGCGCGAGGGCA
>DATLOS010000410.1:0-3819 GCA_035536155.1 Elusimicrobiota bacterium | reverse complement strand
AGCCCGCAGGACGAGATCGTCCCCTTCGAGATGGGACGGCGGCTATTTGCCGCCGCGCCGGAGCCCAAGGAGTTCTTCGAGTCCCGGGGAGGCCACAACGAGGGCTTCCTCGATTCTCCGGGCTTCGCGCCGGCGATCGCCCGCTTCCTCAAGAGGAGCCTGAAATGAGCCCCGAGCCCCCGCATTCCGCCGGCCGCCACTTCCTCCTGCGCCTGCCCAAGGGGGCGGATGTGTGGGAGTGGCTGGCCGATTTCTGCGCGCGCGAGTCGGTCAAGACGGCGGCGGTCCAGATCATCGGAGCGACCGAGGAGGTGACCATCGGCTACTACGACCAGGTCCGCCGCGACTACCACAAGCGGACCTTCCGCCAGGAGATGGAAATCCTCTCCTGCGCGGGCAACGTGAGTCTCAAGGACGGCAAGCCCTTCCCCCACCTGCACGCCTGCATGGGCGACGTCGAGCTCAAGGTCTGGGGCGGGCACCTCTTCGCCGGCTCGAAGGTGTTCGCGGCCGAGGCGCACGTGGTTGAGCTGCTGGGGCCGGAGCGCGAGCGCCTGCCGGACGCCGCGACCGGCTTGACGCTTTGGCGCTGTCCCGAGGCCTGAGCCTCTACGCCTTCCGCTGGGCGGCCCGGGCGCGCCGGCGCTCCTCGGCGGCGGCGTAGCGGGCCTTCTCCTCGGGCGTCTCCACGAGGATCGGCGGGATCGGGGCCGGGCGGCCGGCCTTGTCCACCCCCACCATCGTGACCAGGCAGGAGTTGGTGTGGCGGCGCGTGCCCTTCTCGATGTCCTCGGCGTAGACCTCGACGCCGATCTCCATGGAGGTCTTGCCCGCGTAGTTGACCTGGGCCTCGACGATGAGCATCACGCCCAGGCGGATGGGGATGAGGAACTCGACGCGGTCCATCGCCACGGTGACGCAGGGGCGCCCGGCGTGGCGCATGGCGCAGACCGCCGCGGCCTTGTCCACCATCTGCAGGACCTTCCCCCCGAAGACCGAGCCGTACATGTTGGCGTCGGGCGGAAGGATCAGGTCCGAGACCTGGGTGAAGGAGGAGCGGACGGTGCGGGAAGCGAGCTTCGAGGGCATATGAGAGGTCGGGTGTTGACTTGGAGAGTTTCGTGATTATGGGATAGAGCGCCTCGAAAGTCAACAACTCAACGTCGGGCCCCGACAAATTGGTAAAATGCCTCCCTAATGAAGGATATACGACAAGCGAAGATCGTCTGCACCATCGGCCCGGCCAGCAACTCCGAGGCCATGATCTCGAAGCTCGCCAAGACGGGCATGGACGTCGTCCGGCTCAATTTCTCGCACGGGACCCACGAGCAGCACGCGCAGGTCATCGAGACCGTCCGCGGCGTGTCCCGGCGGCTGGAGAAGCCGATGTCGATCATCGCCGACCTCCAGGGCCCCAAGATCCGCACCGGCAACGTCCAGAACGGCGGGACGGTGAAGCTCAAGTCCGGGCAGTACTTCACCCTCACCACCCAGAAGGTCTTGGGCGACACCAACCGGATCGCCACCGACTATCCCCGCCTGCCCAAGGAGGTCAAGAAGGGCGACCACATCCTCCTCGACGACGGCTTGATCGAGCTCTGCGTCGCCTCCAAGACCTCGTCGGACATCCTCTGCGAGGTGGTCAACGGCGGGGACCTGGGAGAGCACAAGGGCATCAACCTCCCCGGAATCAAGCTCAAGATCCCCTCCCTCACCGCGAAGGACCACGCCGACCTGCGCTTCTCCTTGGAGCACGGGGCCAACTACATCGCCGTGAGCTTCGTGCGCGAGGCGGCCGACGTGCTCGCCGCGCGCGACGCGGCGCGCAAGATGGGCAGCGACCCCCTCATCATCGCCAAGATCGAGAAGACGGAGGCGCTGGACAATCTCGACGACATCCTCAAGGTGGCCGACGGCGTCATGGTCGCCCGCGGGGACCTGGGCGTGGAGATGCGCCCGGAGAAGGTGCCCGTGGCGCAGAAGCGCATCCTGGAGCGGGCGTGGCGCATGCGCGTGCCGACCATCACCGCCACGCAGATGCTCGACTCCATGACCCGCAACCCCCGCCCCACGCGCGCGGAGGCCTCGGACGTGGCCAACGCGGTCTTCGACGGCACCGGCGCGGTCATGCTCTCCAACGAGACGGCGATGGGCCGCTACCCGCTCGAGGCCGTGGCCATGATGGACCGGATCGTGCGCGAGGCGGAGACCTCCCCTCGCCCGCTGCCCTCGGGGGACCACCCGGAGACGCTGGACACCGCCGAGGCGATCGCCGAGTCGGTGTGCAACTCGGCGCGCGACCTCAATCTCAAGATCATCGCGGTCTTCACCGAGACCGGGCGCGCGGCGCGCATCATCGCCCACTACCGCCCGCCCTGCCCCATCATCGCCTTCTCGCCGGTGCAGGAGACCCGCCGCCGGCTGGGCCTCCTCTGGGGCGCGTTCCCGCGCAAGATCTCCCTGGTCAAGGACATCGACGACTTGGCCGCCACGGCCGAGAAGCGCCTGCTGGAGGAGCGCCTGGTCAAGAAGGGCGACATCGTGGGCATCGTGGCCGGCACCCCGCTGGGCGTGCGGGGCACCACCAACCTCCTCAAGCTCCACACCATCGGCTCCGGCGACCGCTGAAGCGGCCGTCGCATTTTGCTAACGTTCCGGCATGGAGATGACCATGGCCGAGCTCGTCCTCGGGCTGGTCGCCCTCTGGCTCCTGGTGCGCGTGCTGACCCCGCTCCAGCGCCGGCTGGAGGCGTGGCTCCTCCGGATATTGAGCGGACGCGCGAAGGACTACGTGGACCCGGAGGTCGTTGACCGCCGGGACGATCGGCGCAAGAGGTGACCAATGGCTGGATCTTTTGACGGAGAGGAAGCGGCGAAGGCCGCGGCGCGCGTGCTGAGCCGGCTGGGCGTGGTCGTGGCGGCCGTGGCCATCCTCACGGCGTTCTCGAGCGCCTACTCGATCATCGCGCCGGGCTATACCGGCGTGATCTTCAACATCTGGACCGGGTCGTTGCGCACCGTCGGCCAGGGCATGGCCATGCGCATCCCCTGGATCACGCGGGTGCAGAGCTACCCGACCGCGCTGCGCACCTACACCATGGTCCAGCGCGGCGGAGAGGGCAGCGCCAGCGAGGACGATTCGCTCGATCTCCCCACGAAGGAAGGCCAGCACATCCGCCAGGACCTCTCCGTGACCTACAACACCTCCGAGGAGAAGGCGGCCCAGGTGTTCAAGGCCTTCCGCGGCATGGACATCGCGGAGATCGAGGCGACCTTCATCCGCCGGACCATCATCACCGTCGCCCAGAACGCGGCGGGCCAGATGTCCTTGTCCGAGATCATCTCCGCCCAGCGCGGCATCCTCCAGGACAAGATCCAGTCGGACTTGGGCGGCGAGCTGGCGAAGATGGGCTTCAACCTGGACAAGGTGAACCTGGGCGCCAGCCATCTCCCCCCCGCGATCGAGGCGCAGATGCAGCAGAAGATGGGCGCCCAGCAGCAGGCCCAGCAGGCGGAGTACGAGCTCCAGAAGCAGCAGACCTTGGCCAAGGCCGCCGTGGCCCAGGCAGAGGGCGTCGCGCAAGCCACCTTGGTCAAGGCGAAGGCCGAGGCCGAGGGAAACCGGCTGATACAGACGTCGCTCACGCAGACCTTGGTCAACTACCGCTCCATCGACAAGTGGAACGGGGCGCTGCCGCAGGTGACCGGCGGGGCCACGCCGTTCATCGATCTGCGCGCGGCCAAGTAAGCCGCCGGCGTTCGAGCGGAGGGCCCAGCCGCATCTGGGCCTTTTGACATCCATTTCGGTCCGAACATCCC
>DATLOS010000409.1:0-5012 GCA_035536155.1 Elusimicrobiota bacterium | reverse complement strand
GGCGATCTCGCGGTAGCGGCGAGGCAGGTCCGGGCCGGCGGCGTCTCGCGTCGATCCCTCATAGAGCGAGGCGAGGAACGCGGTCCGCGCGCGGGCGCGCTCGCCCCGCCCGTTGCGGGCGTCGCGGGCCGCGTCGCGCAGGGTCGTCGCCGCGTTGATCCAGCGCCGCCGGCTGACCGACAGGGCGCCGGTTTCCCCCTCCGCGACCCGCCGCATGCGGGCCGCTCGCTCGTACCAGCGGGTCTCCGCGGCGAGCCGCGCGGCGGTCGAGACCGCCCCGGCGAAGGTCCACAGCGCCGCGTTCCGGCGGAGCGCCTTCGCCCGCAGGCCCGAGCGGCCGAGAAGGATGAGGCGCGCCACGCCGAGCTGGTGGGCCAGCACCTCGCGGCGGGCCGCCGCCAGGGCTCGTCCCGCGTCGGCGAGCGCTCTCCAGTCCTTCGCCCGCCGCAGCTCCTCGAGGCGGCGCCCGGCTTCCTCGCGGCGGGAGTGCGCGTCGGCGAGCCCCCGCTGGACGTCGGCGAAGGACGGGCCGGGGACCGCGGGTAGGGCCCGAGCGACCGCATCCAGCTCGCGCAGAAATGCCAGCTTCTGGACGTTCAGCTCCGCCGCGGGCGCCGCCTCGCGCATCTCCAGGTCGTGGATCCGGGAAAGGCCGGCGAAGAGCCGGTCGGCGTCCTTCTCCAACTCGAAGGCGCCGCGCTCGGCGACCGCGGCGGCCGACTCTCCCGGCGACGGCGCGGCGCCCCGGGCGCCGTCGAAGGCGGCCCGCGCGTCCGCCCTGCCCGAGGAAAGGCGCGAGAGCTCGTCTTGCGCGCGCGGGCGCTCGGGGGCGCGGGCCTCCCCGTCGAGAGCCGACGAGGGGCCCTCGTCGGCGACGGCGTTCGCCGTGGGAAGAGCCGCGGCCAGCGCGGGCGAAGCCTCGACGCCGGATTGGGCGAGGGAGAGCGCCGGCGCCGCCTCCGGCGCGGGCACGGCGAGCTCCGGCGCGACGCCTGCGGAGATCGCGGACAGCGCGGGAAACGACGGAAGATCGAGGAGCGGGGACGCCGCGGGAAGCGGAGCAAGCGCCGCCGGGACGGCGCCTATGCTTGGCGCCGCGACGGCGCGGACTTGCACCGACGCCGCGAAAGCCGGCGGCGCGGCGAGGAACAGCGCGAGAGCCGCCTTCACGCCGGGCTCAACCCGCCTTGAGCTCGGTCCAGAGCCGGTCGTAGGTGCCCGCCGCGTCGCCCACGTCGTGGATCCACTCGAGCTTCTTCAAGACCGCGTCCTGCGGGACCAAGGTCGGGTTCTTGCGCAGCGCCTCCGGGAGGAGCGGCCAGGCGCTCTTGTTGGGGGTGCCGAAACCCGTCTTCTGCACCAGCCGCGCGGCGTTCTCCGGCCGCAGCAGGAAGTCGACGAGCTTCAGCGCGCCCTCCTTGTTCGGCGCGGACTTGGGGATGCAGAGGTTGTCCTGGAAGATGAAGCCGCCCTCTTTCGGGATCGCGAAGCGCAGGGACGACTTGTCCTGCATGGCGCGGTTGACCTCGCCGGCCCAGGAGTGCGCGATCACCACCTCGCCGGAGATGAGGAGGAGCGGGATGCTCTCGCTGTTGTAGGT
The DNA here is from genome assembly GCA_035536155.1 of Elusimicrobiota bacterium. GTDB lineage: Bacteria > Elusimicrobiota > Elusimicrobia > UBA1565 > UBA1565 > DATLOS01. The sequence goes on along the minus strand of DATLOS010000409.1, from coordinate 3,412 downwards.
CTTGACCAGCTTCTTCTGGTCGACGAGCAGGGCTTTGGCCTTTTCGAGGAGCGCCGGGTCGGGCGAGTTGGGCGACTTGCCCAGCTTCTGCAAAGCCATCGAGAAGACCTCGCGCTGGTCGTTCATCAAGCTGATGCGGCCCTTGTATTTGGGGTCGAAGAGCGCGTCCCAGCCGGTCGGAGCGGGCTTCACCTGGTCGGAGTCGTAGCCGATGCCCGAGATGCCCCAGAGGTACGGGACGCTGTAGCGGTTCTCCGGATCGTAGTAGAGCTTGAGGAAGCGCGGGTCGATGTTCGAGAGGTTCGGGACCTTGGCGAGATCGAGGCCTTCCAGCAGGCCTTGCCGGGCCATCACCGAGACCATGTAGTCGGACGGGACGACGATGTCGTAGCCGCCGGAGCCGCCCATCAGCTTCGCCAGGAGCTCCTCGTTGGAGGCGAAGCGGTCCACCACCACGCGCAGGCCGGTGAGCTTCTCGAACTCGGCGAAGATCACGGGGTCGTCGTACGAATCCCAGGTGAAGAGCCGGACCTGGGCCGCCTTCTTGCCGCCGCAGGCCGCCAGGAAGGCCGCCGCGACGACGGGCAGGAAACGCTTAATGCGCATGGGACTCTCCTCCTTGAAGGACCCAGGCCAGGACCACCAGGCTCATCGAGGCGACGAAAAGCGCCGCGGAGAGGGCGTTGACCTGCGGGTCGATGGAAAACTTGAGCATCGAATAGATCTGGACCGGGAGCGTCGTCGACTCCGGGCCGGAGACGAAGAAGCTGATGAAGAAATCGTCGAGGGAGATGGCGAAGGCCATGAGCGCGCCGCCCAGGATGGCCGGCGCGAGAAGGGGCAAGGTCACCTTCCGGAACGCCATCCAGCGCGTCGCCCCAAGGTCCATCGCCGCGTCCTCGAGCCGCGGGTCGAGCTTCTTCAAGCGCGCGCGCACGACGAGCCAGACGATGGGAACGTCGAAGGTGGTGTGGGCGACGATCAAGGTGCCCAGGCCCTGCCGAAGGCCGATCAGACCAAAAAAGAGGAGGAAGCCGATCGCCATCATCAGCTCCGGGATCACGATGGGCAGGAAGAACATCCCCTCCAGCAGGCCCAGCCTCTTCCAGGCGAAGCGGCCCTGGGCCACCGCGGCCAGAGTCCCCAGCAAGGTGGAAAGGACGCAGGCGCAGGAGGCGATGAGGAGGCTGTTCTCCGTCGAGGCGAGGATGGACTTGTTCTCCAGCAGCCGCCGGTACCAGTCGAGCGTGAAGCCGTGCCACGCCGCGCCGTAGCGGGACGCGTTGAAGGAGAAGACGATGAGGATCAGGATGGGCAAGTAGAGGAAGACCAAGGTCGCCACGCCCGCGGCGGCCAGGGCCGGAGAGCGCTTCATGCCGCCGCGCGCTCCTGGCGCAGGTAGGCGAAGACGCCGACGCCGATGCCGGCCATCAGGAACAGGGAGAGGGCCGATCCGAAAGGCCAGTCGCGCACCACCAGGTACTGCTGCTGGATGAGGTTGCCCACCATCATGTTCTTCGCGCCGCCCAGCAGATCGGGCGTGGCGAAGTCGCACGGGATGGAGGTGAACACGAGGATGCTCCCGGCGATGAGGCCGGGCTTGGAGAGGGGCAGGACGACCTTGAGGAAGGCCTGCGCCGGGGATGCGTAGAGGTCGCGCGCCGCGTCGACCAAGCCCCAGTCGATCTTCTCCAAGGCGGCGTAAAGGGGAAGGATCATGAAGGGCAGGTGCCCGTAAACCAGGCCCAGGAGGACCGACTTCTGGCTAAACAGCATCTCCAGCGGATCGCGCCAAAGGCCCAGCCCCGCGGCCGCCGAGTTCACCAGCCCCGTGCGCCCGAGGATGAACATCCAGGCGTAGAGCCGCACGAGGATGTTGGTCCAGAAGGGGATCAGCACCAGGAGCACGGCGACGCCTTGCGCCCGCTTTTCGAGACGCGCCATCCAGTAGCTGATGGGGAAAGAGAGGAGCACGCAGAGCGCCGTGGCGAGGAGGGCCTGCGCCAGCGAGCGCGAGAACACCGGCACGTAGAGCGGGTCCAGGATGCGCCCGTAGCTGCCGAAGGCCAGGCGCCACTGCACGCCGCCGTACTGGCCGCGCATGCACACGCTCACGAGGACGATCAGCGCGAGCGGCAGGAGCTGAAAAAGCGCCATCCAGGCCGCGGCGGGAAGCAAGAGGCGCGCCTTGAGCGGGACTTTCACTCGGGAAGGACGCTGGCGTCCTCGGCGCGCCACTGGAGGAAGATCCTCTCCCCCTCGCGGCGCACGCGGCGCAGCGGCGAGTAGATCGACTGGGCCAGGAGGACGCGGCCGCTGGCCAGCTTGAGCCGGTAGTGGACGTCGCTGCCCAGGAAGATGGCGCGCTCCACCTTGCTGGCGACCCGGTTCTCGAGCTCGCCCACGGGCGAGGCGGAGAGGTGGATGCGCTCCGGCCGCAGCGAAAGCACCACCGCCGCCCCGGGCTCGAGCGCGTGGTCGGTGAAGGCGGCGACGCGGCCCACGCCTTCGACGTCGACCGCGATCCGGCGCCGGGCCCCGTTGGACTCGCCGAGAAGCTGCTCCGCCTCGACCACTTTCCCCTGCAGGAGGTTCGAGACGCCGACGAAATCGGCCACGAAAGTGGAGCGCGGCGACTCGTAGATCTCCTGCGGCGTGCCGATCTGCATGACCTTGCCCTTCTCCATCACGGCGATGCGGTCGGCGAGCTCGAGGGCCTCGCCTTGGTCGTGGGTCACGTAGATGAAGCTGATGCCGATGCGGTGCTGGAGCTCCTTGAGCTCGGCGCGCATGGACTTGCGCAGCTTCTCGTCGAGCGCCGCCATGGGCTCGTCGAGAAGGAGAACCTCGGGCCGGTTCACGACCGCGCGGGCGAGGGCGACGCGCTGCTGCTGGCCGCCGGACAGCTGGTGCGGATAGCGCCCCTCCATGCCGACCAGCTGGACGATCTCGAGGCCCTCCCGCACCCGCCGGGCCACCTCGTCCTTGGGCAGGCGCCGCATGCGAAGGCCGAAGGCGATGTTGTCGGAGACCGTCAGGTGCGGAAACAGCGCGTAGTGCTGGAACACCATGTTGACCGGCCGCTCATTGGGCGGGACGTTGGCCACGTCGCGCCCTTGCAGGCGGATCTCGCCGCGGTCCGGGAACTCGAAGCCGGCGATCATGCGCAGCAAGGTGGTCTTGCCGCAGCCGGAGGGGCCGAGCAGGGCGAAGAACTCGCCCTTGCGCACGCTCAAGTCGACGCTATGGACGGCGGGCACGCCCTTGAAGCTCTTGGCGATGCCGCGCAGCTCGATGGAAAGGTCTTCGAGGGGCTGGGAAGGTTTGGCGATCTCGGCGTCGCCTACGGAGTCGACGGACATCTCTTCTGCGGATAAATTTTACCTCATTGCGCCCCCGCGCACAACAGAAA
>DATLOS010000408.1:0-2134 GCA_035536155.1 Elusimicrobiota bacterium | reverse complement strand
AGACGACCACGGCCCGGACGTAGAGCTTGTCGCGCGCGCCGCGGGAGCGCCGGCCGGTCGCGCCGAAGCCGGCGATCCAGACGGGCTTCCAGCCGCCCGGGGTCACGATCTCGGCCTTGCCCATGGCGGCGCGCAGCTCGGCGGCCGCCGGGCCGGGAAGGCAGGCGAGGAAAACGGCTAAAAGGGCGGGGGCTCTCATGCGCTGGATATTGTAACACCCGGACCCTATACTCGGGGGGATGCCGAGCAGGTCCCTGGGCCCCTCCCTCGCGGCCGCCGCGCTGCTGCTCATCCCAGCCCCCGCCCGCTCGGCCGCTTCCGCCCGCGAGGAGGTCGAGAAGATCTTTCACGACGCGCGCGTCAGCCAGGGGGACGATTCGCGCGAGCTGATGCTGGAATGGGAGGTCCTGGACCGCAACATCGTCCTGATGCTCCCCCCGTCGGAGCGCGAGGGCGCTTTTCAGGCGCTTGCCGATTTCCTGCGCTGCCGCCGGAAGTTCGTGGTCGCCGCGCTGAAAGCTTCGCAGGACAACGATTGGAAGCCCGCGGCCGGCTACCTCGGGACGATGCTCGAGCGCTGGAGGAGCCTCGAACCGCTCCTGCCCGGCGAGGCCTGGCGGAACAAGCGCCTGCTCATGCCCGAGGACGCCTGCCCCCTGCGCTGCGGAGTCTGGTTTTTGGAGGGCATGTCCGAGGTTCAGCAGAGGTTCCTCGTCGGAGCGCTGCCCGCCCACATGTCCGCCGAGCCCTACGCCTACCAAGCCACGGCCGCGCAGGCGTACTGCGACGCCCGCCAGACCGTCGACCAGAAGCTCTACCAAGCGGCCCGCGACGCCATCCGCGCGGCGGACCTCGATCAGAGCGGCGACGTCGCTCCGTACTGCACCTGGCTCCTCGCGAGCCTCGCCGCCCACAACGGCAACGGCATCGAGGCCACCGTGGCCAAGGCCCAGCGCCTCGACCCCCGCAACCCCTTCTTGTCCGACCTGCAGATGGGCGGCTCGGGCGCGAGCTGGACGCGCGGCGTCCTGGGACGAGAGCTCGAGAAGGAGCATCCCGTCGCGCATCGGCCGATTCCGGGGGACCAGTGGGAGATCTCGGTGCAGGTCTTGCCCTCTTCTCCCGAGCCGACGAAGCCCGCCGCTCCGCGCAAGCGCCGCGCGGCTAAGCGCCGCCCCGGCCCGGCCTACAAGCCCGTGACCGGCCTCACGCCGACCGACCCGGCGCGCCTGCCCGAGCTCGAGCGGACGCTCTCCGAGGCGGAGCGGCCCGAACGCCTGCACGCCGTGGCCGAGCTGGGCAACATGGGCGAGCCCGGCCTCCCCGTCCTGGCCCGCGCCCTGGACGACGGGGACTGGGAGGTGCGCCTCACGGCGGTGCACTGGCTCGGGCGCCTCGGACCGGCGGGGGCCGACGACCTGGTGCGCGCGATGCGCGAGGACCCCTGCCGGATCGTGCGCCTCACGGCGATCCATTGGCTGGGAAGCCTCGGCCCGGAGTATCTGCCGGAGCTGAGCCTGGCGCAGGACGATCCCAGCGCGGCGATGCGCTCCGCCAGCCGCTACTGGAGCCACCGGGTCCGCGCGCCGCGCGACCACGACCTTCAAGTCGACTTCGACGATAGGAAGGCCTCCGTCGAGGACAAGAGCGTCTGCGAGCGCATGAACGCCCCGCGCCCGCGCTCCCCGGTCGAGCTCGCCTCGGCCTCCGGCGGCCCCCGCTCGACCTCGCCGGCCGACTCCCGCTTGGTCACGCCCTCCGAGGCCTTTCCCGACTCCGCCGCGCCGCTGCGCGGGGGGACCCCCGACCCGCCGCCCTCGCCCTCGGAGGCGTTTCCGGACGGCGCGCCCGCGGGCGCGGGCCCGGAGGCGTCCCCCTCCCCCGAGAGCTTCCCGCCCGCCGGCTCCTTGGCCCGCAACGACCCGTCCCCGAGCGGGGACGCCTCCGTCCATCCTCAGCGGCCGTTGGAGCCCGAGCCCTTCGTCGACCCCAAGGCCAAGCCCATGAAGGCCCAGGTCCTGCCGCCTTATCCGACGCCGCCCCCGCGGCCGCCGGCCGAGGCCCCCGCGGCGGAGACGGCGCCGGCTCCGCCGCGCGCCGCGCCGGACGGCTCCGTCGCGAGCCCTCTCGGGAC
>DATLOS010000407.1:0-5094 GCA_035536155.1 Elusimicrobiota bacterium | reverse complement strand
CCTTTTCCTGCTCGCGATCCGCGAGTACCTCGTCGGCCGCCGCGGCGCGGCGCTCGCCGCCTACGCGGCGTCGCTCCTGTGCAAGGCCAACGGCCTCTACCTGCCCGCGATCCTCTTGGTGCTGGACTACGTGCCTTTGCGCCGGCGCGAGCGCACCCTGGTCCTGCTCGAGGAGAAAGCGCCCTTCATCGCCCTCGCCTTGGCCGGAGCGGCCGCCGCGGTCGTCGCTCAGCTTCATTGGCGAAATCTCACGCCGCTGGGCGAGCACGGGCTCGCCGCGCGCGCGCTCCAGATAGTCTACGGGCTGGGCTTCTATCTCGAGAAGACTTTTCTTCCAACGGGCCTCTCGGTCCTCTACCCGCTCTCCGAGGTTCCCGTCGGGAAAGCCGTCCTAGCCTTGCTCGCGCTCGCGGCCGTCGAGCTGGGCCTGCGGCGGCTGGGCGTCGCGCCCCGGGTCCGCTGGGCGCTCTGGGCCTACTACGGCCTCAGTCTCGTGCCCTTCCTCGGCATCCTCCAGAACGGGCCGCAGCTGGTCGCGCTCCGCTACAGCTACTTCGCCTGCATGGGCTGGACCTTGCTGGCGGGAGCGGGATTCGCCCGCGCCTGGAGCGCGCCGCGTCTTCGCCGAGCCGCCACGGCCGGAGCGGCGACGCTGCTCGCGGCCCAAAGCGCCGCCGCGTGGGCGCAGATGCGCGTCTGGCGCGACGACGCCGCGCTCTGGTCCGCCGCCGAACGCGCGGAGCCGGGCTCCCTCACCATCGAGACCAACCTGGCCACCGCGCTCATGCTCGCGGGCCGGCGCGACGAGGCCATCCCGCGCCTGCTGCGCGTGCGCGCCCTCGATCCCAAGGCCGATTGGGTGCTGCTTCCCTTGGGCGAGGCTTATGCCGGAGAGGGGCTCGTCGACGAAGCCGTCCCGTGGCTGCGCCGCGCGCTCGAGGCCGACCCGCGCTCGGTCACCGCCCGGATATTCCTCGGCGCGGCCCTGCTTCAGCGCCGCGAGCTCGACGCCGCGGCCGAGCAGTTTTCGGCCGCGCTAAAGGCCGATCCGCGCTCGGCCGAGGCCCACAACGGACTGGGCAGCGTCCGCGGGACGCAGGGCCGGACGCGGGAAGCCGCCGAGGAGTTCCAAACGGCCGTGAGTCTCGCCCCGGGCAACGCCGCCTTCGAGGCCAATCTCAAGGCCGCCCGCGCTCAGGGCGCCTTGTAGGGCGGGCTCGCCTTGACCAGGTAGGCGGTCACGCTGCCGAAGAGCAGCTCGACCCGCATGAGCACCGGCATGTGCCGCGCGTCGTCCGTCAGCCACACCTGCAGGCGCTTGCCTTTCTGCACGAAGAGGCCTTCCTGGCGCAGGAAGGGCTCGACCACCACGCACTTGTAGCGGCCCGAGGGGATCTCGATGGTGGCGCGCTTGAGGACCTTGATGGAGAGCGGCCAGTTCGACTTGGTGTTAACGTCCAAGACCACCTCGTCGCCGACTTTCAGGGGAGAGGGACGGATGTAATAGATGCTCGAGAGGATGTCCTGCACCGGGCCGGGGATCTCGCCCGCGCTGAAGGCGCTCGAGCCGTCCTTGTCGGTGCGCTTCGACAGGAAGGCCTTTCGCGGGTAGTCGTAGAGCACCCATTCGTCGCGGAAAAAGCTCCCTTCCCGGAGCTTCTTCGAGTAGCCCAGCGAGGCGCGGTCGCTGGCGCGGATCCAGCTCTCGTTCAAGTCGCGCACGGGGTAGAAGCGGTCGCAGAACCCGTTGGAGCGGGCCTGCGACGCGAGGTAGAACGCCGGGGTGCCGCCGAAGTCCAGCACGCGCTCCAGGCGCAGGTCCGACGTGCCCACCGAGAAGATGCCCCACTTGATCTCGAACTCCAGGACCTCGGGAAAAAACGGCATCCCGGCCGAATAGCCCGCCGCCGGCAGCGTCGCCCCCGCGAGGTCGTAGGGCGAGGAGACCGTGGCGCTGGAGAGGACCGCGGGCCGCGAGGCGGCGAGCGCGCTCGACGCCAGAAGCGCCGCGAGGAGAGCGCTCACAGGCGGTAGATGGCCCGCATGCGCAGGAAGGCGATCAGGCCGAGCAGCGCCAAGACGGTGCGGTGCTCCTTGTTCTTCAAGGCGAGCGGCCAGGAGAAGGAGGCGCTCTCGAAGGCGCGGGCTAGGCCTTCGCCCGTGGGCACCATCGCCGGGACCGCGCGGCGATAGTCGTCGAAGACCTCGCCGAAGCGGCCCCGCAGGTCCTCCTCCTCCATCGCGATCTTCTCCCGGTAAAGCCAGCCGAAGGTGGCGGCGACGGCGGCCCACACGAAGACCGTGGAGAGCCAATGGCGCGCGGAGGTGCACATCGTGGCGAAGCCGCAGGAGAGGAGCAGCGAGCCGAGGTAGAGGGGGTTGCGCACCAAGGCGTAAGGCCCGTCGGTGGCGAGCTGGGCGGCCTTGCGGATGTGGCCCGCCGCCCAGAGGCGCAGCGCCTCGCCCAGCGCGATGAGCAGGAAGCCCGCCGTGAAGAACGGTCCCGTCACCGGACGCGCGATCAGGAAGAGGACCAAGCCGCCCGCCTGGCTGATGCGCACCCGCTTCGACTCCCACACCGTCCTCCAAGTCATCGCGCCTCCCGCTTCAATATCCAGTTGGCCGCCGCCAGCAAGGTCGAGGCCTCGCGCGCCGGCTTGAGGCCGCGCCGATGAGCCTGCTTCTCGTATCGTCCATGTCCCGTGAGCACGAGCACCGCCGGAATGCCCAGCGCCCGGGCCATGTCCAGGTCCACCCGCTTATCGCCGATCATGTAGGCCCGGCGCAGATCGAGGCGCATCTCCCGGGCCGCCCGCCGCGCCAGGAGCGGCGAGGGCTTGCGGCAGCGGCAGCCGTCGTCGGGGTGGTGGGGGCAGAAGTAGAAGGCGTCGAGCGCCGCGCCCCGGCGGCGCAGGCGCCCCTGGAGGCGCCCGTGGATCTTCGCCAGCGTGGCGCGGCTGAAGAACCCCCGGCCGATCCCCGACTGGTTCGAGATCACCACCAGCCGATAGCCCGCCTCGCGCAGCCGGCGCAGGGCCTCGTAGACCGGCGGATAGATGCGCACCTGCTCGGGCCGGCGCAGGTAGAAGCCCGGGCGATCGTGGATCAAGGTCCCGTCGCGGTCCAGGAACACCACCGGCCTGCGCGCCGTCACGAGAGGCCCGCCGCCCGGTGGAGGGCTTCCGCCCGGAGCCATATGAAGAGGACCGCCATCCAGAGGATCTCGGTCTGCAGCGCCACCTCGGTGAGGTTCATCACGAGGAACGCCGCGCAGGAGGCGAGCGCCCAGAGGTTCCAAGGGTCGGCCCGCCGCCGGGCCCGACGCCAGGCCCGGCCCACCAAGGCCCAAAGGAAGGCCGCGAGCGCGGCGACGCCGGCCAGGCCCCGCTCGGCGAAATGGTGGAGGTAGAGGTTGTGGGCCGTGCCCCAGGTCCGCACCCCGCCCTCCAGCACGCCCTGGTAATAGCGGGGGAACTCGGCGGGGAAGTTGTTCGGGCCGACGCCGGTCCAAAGATGGTCCTTGCCCATGCGCCAGGCGGCCTTCCAGAGGACGAGACGCATGTCCTGTCTCCCGCTGGCGTCGGGGATCGCGGCGATCTCCCGCCAGCCGAAGGCCTCCGCCAAGACCGAGCGATCGAAGCGGGCGAGATCTCCGGCCGCCGCCGCCAGCGCCGCCAGCGCCAGGATCGCGGCGGCGCGGCGCGGGCGGGCCCCGGCGGCGAGCGCCGCCGCGACCGCGCCCGCGGCGGCCCCGAGCAGGGCCCCGCGCGTGTTGCTGAGAAACAGCGCCGCCGTGAAAAGGGCCGCGAGGCCGTAGAGGACGCGCGAACGGCCGGTTCCGCGCGCGAGATAGCAGCCCGCCCCGAGCGCGGCCAGGCAGGCCTGCTCGCCGAAGGTCACCGGGTGCACGAAGGCGTGGGCGCGGGCGAGCACGCCCGCGCGGAGCAGGCCCGAAAGGGACTGCCCCACGCCGACGCAGGCGGCGACGGCGAAGCCCGCCGCCAGCGCGGGCTCGACGCAGGGCGCCGGCGAGGCCGCCAAGGCGGTCGAGAGGAGATAGTAGAGCCAGACCTTGTGCGCGTCCTGGTGGAAGTGACGCAGGCTATGGAGCGGGGCGGTCCCGAGCGAGGCGGCGAGAAGCGCCGCCGCGAGGAAGACCCAGAGCGGAAGCTCGAGGGGTCCGCGCGCCGCGCGCCGCGGGACGACGCGCCCGCTCAACCCCCGCGCCAGGAGCGCCGCCAGGACCGCGCCCCAGGCGACGTTCGCGCCCGCGATCGTGACCGGAACCATGGCCGCGAAGAGGCAGAGCGAGAGCCCCACCCAGTCGACGAGCTCAGGCCGGGACGCGCTCGCCACGGAGGGCCGCCTCCCAGAGCTCCCGGCCGCGCGTGAGCTCCATGCGCACCGAGAGGGCCAGCACCTCGCCGCCCAGGATCGCCCGCCAGCCGGCGGGAAAGCGCGCCGCGTCCTTGAAGGTCGTGACCAGCGGCATGCCCCTTCGCACGTTCTCGATGGAGCGGAGCTCCGCCTCGTCGTAGGGGTGGTGGTCGGGGTAGCGCCAACGCTGCGCGAGAGCGGCGCCGAGGCCGCGCACGCCCTCCTCGAAAGCCTGCGGCTCGCCCAGGCCGCAGACCGTGACCACCTCGGTCCCGCGCAGGCGCTCGAGCGGATGGCGCTCCTCCTTCTTGAGGTCGAGGAGGTGGTCGGGCCGGTGGGCGGCCTCCGCCACCGGCAGGCGCGGGGCGAGCTGGGCGATCGTCTCGCGCAGCCGGGCGAGCTCCGCCTCGCTCACGCGGTCGGCGTGGGTGATGACGGCCAGGTGCGCCCGGCGCAGGCCGTGCGCGGACTCGCGCAGGTTGCCCAGCGGAAGCAGATGGCCCCCGCCGAAAGGGTCGAGAGCGTTGAGCAGGACGATGTCGACGTCGCGGCGCAGGCGCAGGTGCTGGAAGCCGTCGTCGAGGAGGAGGACCTGGGAGTGGTAGTGGCGGATCGCCGCCTGCCCCGAGCGCACCCGGTCCGGGCTCACGAAGATGGGGACCTCCACGTCCTTGAGCGCGTGGTGCATCATCCAAGGCTCGTCGCCGACCTCCTCCC
>DATLOS010000406.1:0-3284 GCA_035536155.1 Elusimicrobiota bacterium | reverse complement strand
AGCGGCTCCTCGTAGTGGCGCCCGTCGCTGAAGGGCAGGAGCACGCCGATCCGCTGGCCCGCCGCCTCGAGCTCGTCGCCGGCGTAGAGCCGCTGGAGGGAGTACTTGAGGGCGCCCTTCTCTCGGGCCTCCCACGCCTGGCCCGGGCCCAGGCCGGCGGCGGTGAAGGCCGCGTGGACCGCGTCGCCGCGCAGGATGGTCAGGACGAGCTGGCCGCCGGGCCGGACGGCGCCGCGCGCGAGCTCGGCGAAGTTGCCGAGGCCCTCGGCCGAGCCGAGGAAGTAGTGGACCGCGAGGTTGCACACCAGCGCGTCGGCGCCCTCCGCCGGGACGCCCAGCGCTCGGAGCCGCTCGAGCAGGCCGGCCGCGGGCTGCGTCGCGTCGGCCGCCAGCGCGTAGAGCGTCATCCGCCGCGCGGGGCGCGCCGGGCCGCCGCGCGCCAGCGCGTAGTTGCGGCGCACGAGCTCGGCCAGCGCCGCGCGGCTCTTGTCCACGACGACCAGGCGGTGCACGCCCGCCGCCCGGAAGCGGTGCAGGTCCTGGCCCTTGCCGGCGCCCAGGTCCACGACCCAGGCCGCGCCGCCCAGCTGCGCGATGCGCTGGTCCTTCAGGAACGAGAGCGCCGCCGTCTGCGCGCCGTAGGGCGCGGCTTTCGGCCGCAGGAAGTAGTCGTCGCTCGGGCCGGCCCAGAGCTGCTCCAGGGGGAAGGGGTCGACGTAGTTCAGCCAGGTCGTCTCGGCGACCAGGTAGTGGTTGCCGAAGTACCGGCCGGCCTCGAGCTCGGCCTGGCGGTCCGCGCGCAGGCGCATCGCCTCCCAGTCGGCGAGCGGCGCGCCGCCGCCCGCCGCGGCGCAGGCCCCGGCGCAGCGCACCTCGAGCACCCGGCCGTCGACCTCGCCGAGGGGCGAGGCGTCCGGGTGCTGGTAGAGGTACGCCAGGGGGGCGTCGCAGGGGGCGAACTGGATCGGGAAGACCCCCGCGCGGGGGGCGCGCGGGCTGCGCGCGCGCGCCGGCCGCGGGCCGAACAGCTCGGCGTAGCCGGGGCACAGCTGCAGGCCCAGCGCGGCGTAGAGGCCCTCGTCGATCGTGACGAAGAGGAAGTGCAGGCGGTGGCCCGGGCGGTCGGCGAACGGCGGCGCGCCGCGGGCCGCCTGCGGCGCCCGGCGCGCGAGGCAGTCGAGCGAGGTGTGCTCGAGGCCCTTCCACTTGGAGCTGCAGGTCGCCGCGTACGGCCGGCCCGGCTCCACGAAGATCAGGCCGTCGGCCTGGAAGGCCTGCGGCGCCTCGAGCACGCCGCGGATCTCGCGCTCGAGCTCGGCGGGCGTCTCGCCCGCCAGGTGCGCGAAGCTCTTCGCGACCGCCGGCACGCCCCCGGCGCGCAGGCGGCCCACCGCCTCGGGCAGGCGCGCGAGGCGGCGCTCGAAGCCCTCGCCGGCGACGCTCTCGCCGGCGACGGCGATCACGTCGAACGCGTAGAAGGCCGGGCCCGCCGGCGCCTCGACCAGCTCCCCGTCGACGACCGTCTCGCCCTCGCGCGCCGCGCGCTCCGCGCCGGCGAAGGCCAGCAGGCGGTCGGCGACGACCCGCGCCCGGCCGTCCTGCGCCAGGGCGACGGCCCGCTTGCCGTCGGCCTTCGCCGTCAGGTACAAGCCGCGCGGCGGGTAGAGCTTGCGGTAGTCGCCGCGCGTGATCGCGCGCACCTGCGGGAGCAGCTGCTTCAGGCTGCAGGCGCGCTCGAGCTCGCGCAGGCGCGCCGGCGAGTCGACGACGTGGCGCGCGATCCGCATCGTCTCGGCCTGCAGCGCCGCCGCCGCGCGCGGCGCCGCGCCGGCGAGGCCCGCCAGCGCGCGCTCGGCCGCCGCCACGTCCGCCGGGCGCAGCAGGTCGCGGAGCTCGGGCGGGCCCTCGAACTCCAGCTCGAGCTCGAAGCTGTAGAGCGCCGCGCGCGCCGCCACGTCGTCGCCCTCCAGGCCGAGCGCCGCCAGGACCTCCGCCGGCGCGCGCTCGGGGCGGAGCATCAGGGCCGCCGCGGCTTCCAGCGCCTCGGCCGCCGCGCCGCCGGCCATCTGGCGCACCACCGTCGCGTCGGCGCGCCAGGCGAAGGCGCCGCCCTCGCCCGGGACGGTCAAGGGGAAGCTGCTCCGCAGCTTGAGCCGCACCAGCGAGTCGGCGCCGGCGACGAAGCCGCACGGCTCCGGCCGCTCGACCGAGAGCGCGATGCGGTACGGGAGGTCGCCCTCGACGGCGAGCGCGACCAGCTGGCGCTTCGTATAGCAGCGCTGCTCCTTCCTGCCGGCGGGGCCGACGAACTCGTACTCGCGGATCCGGCTCGCCACGCGCGCCTCGCTCCGCCGCGGGCCGCTCTCGAGCACCGAGAGCAGCCGGTGGACCGTGCCGCCCCCCCGGGCGACCAGCGCCTTGTGGATCGCGGCGAACAGGCCGAAGTCGCGCTGGAGGAGCCGCAGCTCGAGCTCGACCTCCGCGTCCCGGTTGCCGGCGACCTCCCGGCGGTACACGTTGATCAGGCTGTCGAGAGTGGGACGCGCGGCCATTGCAGGGGTCGCCGCGGTTCAAATCGGGGTTCCTTTCTACAAAAAGATAGATGGGGCGGATCAACGTCGGGCCGCCCAACCCGAGCACGCTGCTCGTCTTCGTCCTGGCGATCCTGCTGGCGCTGGCCGTCTCCGCGGCCGCCGCCCTCGCCGCGGTCCGGCTCCTCGGGGCCGGGCTGGCGCGCGTGGGCCGGTGGCTGGGGGACGACGGGCCGCCGGGCGGAACTGGCTAAGAGACGAGGCTCCAATCCTCCAGGACGCCCTGGGCGCCCAGGTCGTCGTCTTCGGAGTCGCCGAAGGGCGCGAGGTTCGGGGCGGTTCGGCGCCGGACTGTCGCCTCGGAGAGGCTGGCGGCCGCGGCGGGGTCTGGGACAGGGACGCCCGCCGCGGGGACGGCCGAAAACGCCACGTGCTCGGTGGGTTCGATGATCTGGAATGCGAGCGGGACAAGGGGGTCGCTGAACACGAGCGGCGGGGTTTCGGCCGCGCCCGGGGCTTCCGCCTCCGCGCGAGCGCGCTCGGGGTCCGGAAGCGGGTCGGATTGCGCCGCGCTCTCGCCGGCGTCCGCCCCTCCCTCTTGCTCGAGCGCCGCGGGAGCCGGAGGCGCAGCGTCGGCGTCCGCGGGGCTGTCGGCCGCGCCAACGGCGGGCCAGAAGTCCGCGGCGCTCTCCGGGCCGCCGGCCTCTCCGCTGAGGGCAGCCTCGGCGCTCTCCGGGCCGCCGGCCTCTCCGC
>DATLOS010000405.1:0-2648 GCA_035536155.1 Elusimicrobiota bacterium | reverse complement strand
GTATTTTTTGAGCTTGGCCCTGCCCATGGCCTTTCTCGTCGCGCTGCTCCTGACGCTGGGGCAGCTTTCGGAGAGCGGCGAGGTCATGGCTCTGCGCTCGGCGGGCTACTCCTTCCGCGAGATGCTGCGCCCGTACCTCTGGCTGTCGGTTTTTTTGAGCGCCTTTTTGCTTTGGATCAACCACAAGGCCAGCCCCGACGGCTTCCACGCCTTCAAGGACTCCTACGCCCGCGCCGCCGCGCACATCGCCCGCGTCGACGTCGAGCCGAAGACCTACCTCAACTTCGGCGAGTGGCAGTTTTACGTCGAGAAGTCGGACGCGAAGACGGGCCGGATCGAGGGCGTTCGGCTCATCAAGAAGAAAGGGCAGTACGGCCGCCTGAGCATCGCCGCGCCGGAAGGCAAGATCGAGGTCGAGCCGGGTGTCGGCATCGCGCTCGACTTGAAAAGCGGCTCCCTGGTCCTGCCGTCGGACTCCCCCGAGACCTCGACGTCGGGCACCTTCGGGCGCTACCGCGTCACCATCTCCTTCGTCGAGCCGAGCGGCGGGCCGCGGCCGGCGGACATGCAGGAGCTGAGCACCCCGCGCCTGCGCGAGCAGCTGCGAAAGGCGGCGCTCGACGAGGAGAAGCGCCGGGCCTATCTCGCCGAGATCGGGCTGCGCAGCGCCGGCGCCATCGCGCCTTTCGTCATGTTCTTCGTCGCCTGCCCGCTCGGCATCCGCGTGGACAAGCGCGGCCGCGTCGCCGGCTTCGCCATCAGCCTGGGGCTGATCTTCGCCTACTACGGCCTTCTCGCCGCGGGCGTGAGCGTCGGCCGGAAGTTCGAGGCGGCCGGGCTGTGGGGCCCCTGGCTTCCCAACGTGTTCTGCGCGGCCGCGGGGGCGTGGCTGTGGCGGGAGAAGCTCTCCGGCTAGCATGAAAGTCCTCACCCGCTACGCCCTCTCCCGCTTCATCGGCCCCTTCCTCTTCGCGCTGGGGCTCTTCGCTCTGCTCGTCTTCCTGGGCGATCTCTTCGACAAGATGAACAAGATCACCGCGAGCCCGGCGCCGGCGGGGATCATCCTCCAGTACCTGGCGCTCCAGGTCCCCTACTGGACCGTGCGCGTCGTGCCGATGGGGACCTTGCTCGCCACGCTCTTCGCCGTGTCCTCCTTCGTCTCGGGCGGCGAGTACGTCGCCCTGCAGGCGGCGGGCATCCCGGCGAAGGCGTTCTTTCGGCCGCTGTGGGCGGCCGCGCTCCTCGTCTCGGCGCTGAGCTTCGCCGCGCAGGAGACCGTCTTGCCCGCCTGCTACGGCCGGGCGAACGCCCTGTGGCACAAGCGCATCTTCCCGCAGATCGAGTACGACAGCTACTTCGACACCGTGCTGGTCGCCGGCCCCCGGCGCCTGATCTCGGTCAAGCGCTTCAGCCTGAAGGCCGCGGAGATGGAGCGGCCGGTGATGGACGTCTTCGAGGAGGGGCGCATCGCCCGCCAAGTCGACGCGCGCGGCGCGCACTGGGACGCGGCCAAGGGGCTCTGGGTCTTCGAGGACGGCGCCGAGCGGGAGTTCTCCCCGATGGGCCGGATGCGGGAGCGCTCGTTTCATCTCCTGGACTCGGACTTGACCTTGGCTCCGGACAAGCTCGAGCCCCGGCCGGAGGATCCCGAAGCGATGACTCTGCGCCAGGTGCGCGCGCAGATGAAGCGCGCGGACCTGACCGGAGAGCCCCTGGCGCCTCTGCGCACCGCGCTCCAGTCGAAGCTCGCCTATCCCTTCACCAACCTGATCCTCTGCGCCCTCGGCATCCCGCTCGCCCTGCGCCTGCGCCGCCTCGGCCGCGGGCCCACCTTCGCCGCGGCGCTCGGCGTGTGTTTTCTCTACTTGTGGTTCATCGAGGCCGGTGCGTCGATGGGCCGAGCCGGGCGCATCCCCGCGCTCGCGGCGGCGTGGGTCCCGAATCTCATATTCGGCGCCGCGGCCGTGTGGATGCACCGTCGCGCGGAAATTTAGTAGTTTTAATCGTCACAGGGAGGCTCAATGGCTGCCGATATGTTCACCAACTTCCACCTCTTCGTGCGCTGGCTCCACGTCTGGGCCGGCATCATCTGGATCGGGCATCTCTACTTCTTCAACTTCGTCAACGCCCCGTTCCAGGGCGGGCTGGAGAAGGAGTTGAAGCCGAAGGTCAACCCGCCCCTCGTGTTGCGCGCGCTCTTCTTCTTCCGATGGGGCGCCATGTGGACGTTCCTGTTCGGGCTCGCCCTCTTCTCGATGATCTACTGGCCGATGGGCGGGGCGCTCCTGGACGCGGACGGCCGCATGAGCCAGCGGGCCATGTGGATCCTCTTCGGCGGGCTGCTCGGCACCATCATGTGGTTCAACGTCTGGTTCATCATCTGGCCGCGCCAGAAGATCATCATCCCGGCGATCATGACGGGCAACAAGCCCGCCGACTTCGACGCGCTGGTTGCCACGGCGGGCAAGTTCTCCCGCATCAACACCTACTTGAGCGTCCCGATGCTCTTCGGCATGGGAGCCCGCAAGCACTTCCCGTCGGGGACGACGAGCATGACGCTCGCGTTCATGGCCGGGGTGTTCGTCGTGGGGTTCGGGATCGCCTACCACATCGTGAACGGCGCCGCGGCGAAGGTCGCCAAGGAGTTT